>JALWSJ010000278.1 GCA_026993705.1 Flavobacteriales bacterium | reverse complement strand
CTTTTATACGATTGGGATTTTTACCGATTGAAACTCCATCGATGGAAAAACTGGAAACACTGACCGGTAAATATGGCGAAGAAGGTGATAATCTGATATTTAAAATCTTAAATCGCGGTGCAAAATTAGATAAAGCGGTGCGTAAGGTTGAGGAAACAGAAAATTTAACACAGGGGAAGATTGAACATATTCTTTGTGCTGAAGCTTTACGGTATGATTTGACCGTTCCTTTTGCTCGTTATGTTGTTCAGCATCAAAATGATATTGCTTTTCCTTTCAAGCGTTTTCAAATCCAACCGGTTTGGAGAGCCGACCGTCCTCAGAAAGGGCGTTACAGAGAGTTTTATCAATGTGATGCCGATGTAATTGGAAGTAATGCTTTATTGCACGAAATTGAATTCATTCAATTGTTTGACGAGGTGCTTTCTAATCTGCATATTCCGAAAGTGGTGATTAAGGTTAATAACCGTAAGATATTGAGCGGTATTGCTGAAATTACGGGAGAATCTGAACGAATAATTGATATTACCACAGCTATTGATAAGTTGGACAAAATTGGAGCAGAAAAAGTTGTTGAGGAATTAATTCAAAGGGGAATCGGTTGTGATGCAATCGATATTATTAAACCTCTCTTTGATTTGAACGGAAGTTTGCAGGACATCCTCACTGAGATGAAAACGATACTTTCCGGTTCCGAAATCGGTTTGAAAGGGATTGAAGAATTGGAATTTGTTTTTAACGCCGTTGAAAAAATAGGATTGCGAACCGCAAGAGTTGAATTTGACGTTACATTGGCTCGCGGACTAAACTATTACACCGGTGCTATTTTTGAGGTTAAAGTTGAAGATGTGAGTATCGGAAGTATTTGTGGTGGTGGACGTTATGATGATTTGACAGGCATCTTCGGGTTAAAAAATATTTCAGGTGTAGGAATTTCCTTTGGTGCAGACAGAGTCTACGATGTATTGGAGGAATTAAACCTCTTCCCTGTTTTTAAAAATGCTTCTACTCAAGTATTAATCACTAATTTCGGTGATGATGTTGTGCCATTTTTACCATTGATTAAACAACTAAGAGATGCAGGTATAAACACGGAATATTATCCTGATAAAGTAAAACTGCAAAAGCAAATGAAGTATGCGGATGCTAAAGCTATTCCTTTTGTCTTATTTGCCGGAGAAGATGAGATAAAAAACAATACATACCGATTGAAAAATATGGATACGGGAGTACAAACCGACCTTTCTTTTGATGAAATGATTAACAAACTAAAAGCAAATATTTAGACATATATTTTTATGAAAATAATAATAACCGGTGCAGGTGCTGTGGGTTCACATCTCGCCAAATTGCTTGCAGGAGAGGCAAAAGATATTTATCTGATTGACGAAAATGAAGATAGACTTCAACAAGTAGCTTCGCAGATTGACGTTTTTACCATTTGTGGTGATGCCAAATCAATGGATGTTCTGATGGAAGCTAAAGTAGATAGCTGTGATTTATTGATTGCGGTTACCTCTTCGGAAGAGACAAACCTCTTGGTATCTATTATTGCTAAGAAATTCGGCACCAAAAGAACTATTGCCCGTATCAACAACTTGGATATTCTGAAAAATGAACTCAAACAGATGTACACCGAATTAGGAGTAGATACATTAATCTCTCCGGTCGATTTAGTTTCTAAAGAAATTAATTTATTGCTGAAACGTTCTGTTTTTACCGATGATTTAGAATTTGACGGAGGTAAACTAAGCGTTTTCGGAATTACAATTGGAGAAACTTCTCCTTTGGCAAACCGAACGGTAAAAGAAAGTGCCTATTTAAACCCGAATCTTGATTTCAAACCCATTGCCGTTCATCGCAATGAAGAGACCCAAATTATTACAGGTGATACTTTGTTAAAATACAACGATATTGTTTACTTTATTGCTCCGCCACAATGTATTGATACCGTTATAAAAATATGTGGCAGGGAATGTTTTGAGATAAAAGATGTTATGATATTGGGGGGAAGCAATATTGGAATGATGACTGCCAAATTGCTTGAGAAAGAATATAACGTTACGTTGATTGAAAGGAACAGACAAAAGTGCGAAACACTTGCAGGAAAACTTAAAAAGACCCTCGTTATCAATTTGGATGCCAGAGATGTAGAATCATTAGAAAAAGAAGGACTAGATAATATGGATGCCTTTATTTCTGTAACTGGAGATTCGGAAACAAACATAATGTCTTGTTTGGTAGCTAAGAGCCATGGCGTACAAAAAACAATAGCACGTGTGGAAAATATAGATTATATTCACCTTTCTCAAGCCATTGGAATTGATACGCTTATCAATAAAAAAATTATTGCGGCAAGCAACATTTTTAAATATGTTCGTCGCGGAGAAGTAGATTCCATTGCCAGTCTTCACGGAGTAGATGCTGAAGTTATCGAATACATTGTTCAACCGGGGTCTAGGGTTACAAAAAAAACAATTCGTAAACTTAACTTTCCCTACAATGCTAATATAGCCGGAGTTATCAGAAACGGTGAAGGGTTTATTCCTTTTGGAGATTTTACGTTGCAAGCCAATGATAAAGCAGTAGTTTTTGCTGCAACTGAAGCTATTCCTAAAATAGAGAAATTCTTTTAATCAATTATGGGAAAACAACTTATAAACACAAAAGTAGTAACACACGTAGTGGGTTCTCTTTTGATGATTAGTGGATTCTTAATGAGTTTTAGTATTCCTTTTTCTATTTACTTTGAGGACGGGATGCTAACCTATCTTATTATTTCTTGTTTATTGACGTTCGGAACGGGATTAACTGCTTTTCTATTGACACGAAAAAACAAAAACGATGAAATAAAAAAGCGAGAAGGCTACTTAATCGTTTCTTTAGGTTGGATTTCTATGGCAATATTCGGAACACTTCCATTCTATATTTCGGGACAAATACCGAGCATCCACAACGCTTTTTTTGAAACAATGTCAGGGCTGACAACCACCGGAGCAACTATTTTAGGTGAAGAAGGGCATAAAATTTCGGAACTTGCTCCCAGCCTGCTTCTTTGGCGAAGTATGACGCAATGGATTGGCGGTATGGGTATTATCGTACTGACCATTGCTATTTTACCTTTGTTAGGCATTGGAGGTATGGAGTTATTTGTAGCGGAAGCTCCGGGACCAACTAAAGATAAAATTCACCCGAGAATTAAGGAAACTGCTAAACGACTTTGGATTATTTATTTTGGGCTTACGGTAGCAGAAACAGTTGCCTTGATGTTAGCAGGAATGAGTTTTTACGATGCTATAAATCACGCCTTTACAACCAATTCAACAGGTGGATTTTCTACTAAAGATGGTAGTGTTGGTGAATTTCACTCTCCTTTAATTGAGTATATCATTACTATATTTATGTTCATTGCGGGTACGAATTTTACACTCATCTATTTTGGGTTTAAAGGAAAGGTAAAACACATTTTAAAAAATGACGAATTCAAATGGTACTTGATGGCTGTAATAGGTTTAACTATTATTTTAACTCCTTTTGTTATGAGTCATTACGATACATTGGAAGAAACTTTTAGAGCCGTATTATTTCAAGTTGTAAGTATGATAACAACTACCGGGTATGCAAGTGCCGATTTTACGCTTTGGGGACCTCTAGTTACATTTATTTTCTTCCTTTTGCTTTTCTCGGGTGCTTCAGCAGGTTCTACAAGTGGTGGTATTAAAATTGTGAGAATTGTTGTTTTGATGAAAAATGGTTTTTTGGAATTTAAAAAACGATTGCATCCTAACGCTGTTATTCCCGTTCACTTAAACAAAGAACCTGTTTCTACAAAAATTATTTATAATCTATTGGCATTTATTTTTCTCTACCTTTTTATCTTCACAACGGGTTCTATTATCCTTACCGCTTTCGGCGTTAAGTTTGATGAAGCATTGAGTGCCGTTGCCACTTCTTTGGGGAATGTTGGCCCGGGTATCGGAGATTTAGGTCCTTCTGCTCATTTTGCTTGGCTTCCTGATGGCTCTAAATGGGTATTGGCTTTACTTATGTTGATGGGAAGGTTGGAATTATTTACGGTTGCTTTATTATTTACTCCTTACTTCTGGAGGAGAAATTAATACCGGAACTGTACTACCTTACTTGATTTTGCGTTATAGAGCCTATCCCTAACTTGAAAATAATAAACGGTATGAAGCGTTTTTTAATTTATTAACGGCTTCTTTCTTTCACGTTAGGGATAGAAGTGGTATCCTTTTGGGTTGTTGCGTATATGCAACCCAAAAGATATAACGGATAGCCCGACCCTTTTCTTCAAAAAACACGTTTAGCGTAGCGTATGTGTTTTTTAAAGAAAAGGGGGAACGCCCAAAAATGTACAATAATGAA
>JALWSJ010000277.1 GCA_026993705.1 Flavobacteriales bacterium | reverse complement strand
TATTGATACATCAAAAAATGTTTGAAAGTCGTTTATTCTTTACCGATAAACTCATCGACATGGGGGCACAAGTTATTTTATGCGACCCACACCGAGCTACAGTAATCGGACTCAACCGAAGCAATAATCTAAGAGGGATTAATATGACCTCTCCCGACATTAGAGCAGGAGTTTCTCTACTTATCGCGGCACTTTCTGCCGATGGAGTAAGCATCATAAAAAACATTGAGCAAATTGACCGAG
Organism: Flavobacteriales bacterium; assembly: GCA_026993705.1. GTDB lineage: Bacteria > Bacteroidota > Bacteroidia > Flavobacteriales_D > Parvicellaceae > S010-51. The sequence continues at coordinate 4,151 of JALWSJ010000277.1, read as the reverse complement.
GTTATGAAAATATTGAGTTACGTTTAAATAATTTAGGAGCAGATATCCGAAGAATTTCTTAGATTTGGGCGTTCCCCCATTTTACGAAAACAACATATCGCTATCGCGAAATGCTGTTTTCGTAAAATGGGGTCGGGCTATCCGCTATATCTTTTGGTTTGCATACAGCAAACAAACCAAAAGGATGCCGCTCCTATCCCTAACGTAAATAAATCGTAAAAATTAAAATTTTACGTGGTACAATATTTGTTACACCCTACCAAAATATAACTCGATAAAACAACAAAAAATAATATGAAAACAATAAGCATAATAACAGCTACTGCTCTAATTGCACTAAGTAGCTTTAGTCTTTTATCGCATCCTTCAGAAAAAGAAAATACAACAAAAACAATTACCCTGCAAAAAGTAGGGCTAAACGTTGGGGATGTAGCACCTGAATTAGCCTTCAAAGACCCAAATGGAAAAGTTAGAAAACTTTCTGATTTAAGAGGTAAAATCGTTTTAATAGATTTTTGGGCGTCGTGGTGTGGTCCATGCAGAAGGGAGAATCCGAATGTAGTAAAGGCATACAACAAATATAAAGATGCTAAATTCAAAAACGCCAAAGGTTTTGATGTTTACAGCGTCTCTTTAGATAGAAATAAAGGAAGTTGGGTAAACGCGATTAAACAAGATGGATTAATTTGGCCAACTCATGTTTCTGATTTGCTTTTTTGGAACAGTAAAGCAGCTCAAATTTACCATGTAAATTCTATTCCGATGAGTTACTTAATTGATGAGAAAGGTATTATCATCGGTAAAAATCTTAGAGGCGATAATTTGCATATCGCTATTGATAAACTTTTGAAATAACTTGAACTAGCAAACACAAAAAAAAAGGGAAACGCTAACGTTTCCCTTTTTTTTGTGTTTATTGTTAATGTCCCTTTTCTTGTTTGCGATGTTTTTTAAACTCCTTTTCTAAATGGTAAAGCTTTGCCACTTTTTTAGGCGAAATAACACTCATGAATTTTTCATTATACTTCTTGTCAATATCCAAATTAGCTTGTCTTATTTCTAAGGTTTTATTAAGAAGTTCCTTCACTTCAGCATCTGTCATCTCTTCGATTTTCTTCTTCCCTTTTTTCTCACCTTTTATACGTTTGATTGTCTCTTTTCTTTCTTTATCACGAGCTTCGTACAATGGCCAAAATGCTTTGGATTCTTCAGGAGTCAATTCCAAACGCTCGGTTATAAACGCTATTTTTTGTGCTTTTCTTACTTCTTTTTTATTTTCTTTTTTGTGTTCTTTTTCTTGTGCAAAGGCTGTGCTCATAGCTCCTATCAGAACCATCATTAGCATTAAAATTTTTGTTTTCATAATTTTTTGTTTTTTTTAATTAATAAACTTCTTCTTCAAAAAACTCATCAAAATCATCAGAAGAAATTTCTATTGTTTCTCTCTTGCTTTTGCCTAACGATTCTTGCATAATCATTATTGATTGCTCATCATTAAACTCTACAAAAAGAGAAAGTGCTGACTCATCGTCTTCTGATAGTAGTTGCTCTAAATCTCCTGCAGTAAGATTATTGAACGTTTGGTTGTATGCCACGTGTTTTGGATGTTCGTTGATTTGTTTTGTGTTAATAACAAACAATCCTACCAATAACATTGCGGCTACTCCTAGCATACTATACAAAAGAACGTTGGATTTTTTCCTTTTTATTTGTGATAAAGAATGTTGTTGTGGAATTGACTTTAGTTCTGCTTTATTGTTATTAAAATAATCAGCAGGGACTTGCAATCCTTTTTTGTTCTTTAACCCAAATAATACAGGTACTTCTTTTTCTTCGTTATGTTTTTGTGAGTTTTTCATTTGCTTATAGGACTGTGCTTTTAGCAAAAGGTTTAATTGGGTTTGAAAAAAAATTAACAAAAATTAATCACACCTTTTATTATTAACGAACTATCTTGATACTATTTATTTCATCTAAAAGCTATACTCTGTTTAAGCCCCACGTATCTTGCGTTAGGGATAGGAGCGGCATCCTTTTGGTTTGTTTGCTTTATGCAAACCAAAAGATATAGTGGATAGCCCGACCATTACAGCGTTAAAAAGTAGTGTAGTGACAAAGGAACTGCTTTTTTATGCCGTAATGGGAACGCCCAAATTCAATTACAAATCTCTTTTTTTGAGGATTAGGTAAGAGCCATAGACAAATATTCCTGTCCAAATGATTCCTGAAAAGACAGATGCTGTACGAACATCAAAATTATGTACTATTTCTTGACCCATTTGTGACGACATGTCTTGAATGGCTTTCATTCGTAAAAAAGGAGTGGGGATTATTTTTTCCATTGCACTAAACGGAAAGATATACCCAATAATCCGAGTGGTTGACTCTGAAAAATTAATGACCGAAATTACAAAGATTATTTTCTCTACGATGTACCAAACAAACATAGCTCCTAGTGCAAATGCCGAACGCTTTACTACTACCGCCATAAAAATTCCTAAGGCAAATAAAGTGGTCAATTTTATAAAGTACGCAAACAGGTAGCTCCATTCGGAAAATATCGCCCCAAAACTGGTGTCGGAGGAGTAAAACAGACCTATAACGAGTGAAACCAAAAAGACGAAAAGTGTAGAAACAACAGCTAATGCCAACGCCATATAAAATTTGGAAAGCACATATTCTTTCTTGCTCATTCCGTCTATCAAGTTTTGCTTTAGGGTTCGATTAGCGTATTCGTTTGCTACCATAGAAACAATGAGTATCAGTAAAAAGAACTTAAAAACAGAAGCTACAAAGGTGTTAAAATGCCAAATAAAAGGAAATTCAAAAATCCCTTGATCGGCTAATTTTATTTCTATGGGACCTAAGTTGAATTTTAGTGCCGAAATAAGAGCAATGGACGTCAGCAAGCCAAAATATGCTAACAAAATAAGTCGAGCAGCTTTGCTGTATTTGAGTTTGTAAAACTCTATGGACAATAAACGTAATGCGTTCATGAAAAAAAATTATTTGGTAAGTGATAAAAATTGTTGTTCGAGGTTCGGTTTTCTTTTTACAAGATGCGACAAAACGATGCCTTTTTTGCATAAGGTCTCATTTACATCACTAGCCGAAAGTTCTTGATTTAAGTGCAGTGTCAAAAGGTTATTATCTTCGGTAACCTTTGCGATGCCCGGTAATGCTAAAAGCAGTTCTTTCACTTTTTCGGTATCGGCATCGGTCTGAATGTCGATAAATCCGAAAGAATTAGAAATTTCATCAACCTTACCTTCGTAAAGTTTTTCGCCGTTTCTAATAATGATAACGTGTGAGCAAATTTTCTCTACCTCATCCAAAGGGTGCGACGCCAAAAGGATGGTCGTACCTTGTTCGGTAATCTGTTTTATAATACTTCTAATCTCATGAATCCCTTGTGGATCTAATCCATTGGTTGGTTCATCTAGTATCAATATTTCGGGGTTATTTAGCAAGGCAGAAGCAATCGCCAAACGCTGTTTCATTCCCAAAGAAAAAGTCTGAAATTTACTTTTCCTACGTTCGTAAAGATTCACCATTTTCAGTTTTTCCTCAATACGACTTGTCGAAATCTCTTTAATTTTGCACACCAATTCCAAATTTTGCTCAGCAGTCATATACGGATAAAAATTCGGACGTTCGATAATCGCCCCTACCCTTTTAAGGGCTTCATGCGTTGAGACCGAACCATCAAACCACTGAAATTCCCCAGAGGTTTTATTCACAACATTCAATACAATTCCCAGCGTTGTAGATTTCCCACTTCCGTTAGGTCCTAACAAACCATAAGCATTCCCCTTCTTTAAATCCAACGAAAGGTTTTTGACCGCATGGATTTTACCAAAGGTTTTGTTAAGGTTTTTAATAGTTAAAATAGTTTCCAATGTATTATTTTTAAAAGTTAATATTTTGGGCGTTCCCCTACTTTACAAAAACAACATTACGCTATCGCGAAACGTTGTTTTTGAAAAGTAGGGTCGGGCTATCCGCTATATCTTTTGGTTTGCATAAAGCAAACAAACCAAAAGGATGCCGCTTCTATCCCTAACGCATTAATCAAGTATTCTATTTCTAAATTTTGAATCTATAGAAGTACAAGTATATTCTTTTTTTATGATTTTCTTACGATATTTTGC
>JALWSJ010000276.1 GCA_026993705.1 Flavobacteriales bacterium | reverse complement strand
TTTATATTATTTTTATTCAATTTATTTATTTTTGAAAACCTATATAGTTTTTCTATCGTTTCATTAATATATTATCTTAGGTGTTACGATTTTTTTCTCTTTCAAAATGAGTAATATATCCTGTTTCAGGATGCGTAACTTTCTTATAACCTTTCTGTTTTAAAAGCTGTTCTTTTTTTTCTTCAATTTCCCAATTATATACTTTTTTTTTAAACGTCGCTCCTTTATTGCGGTAATAGTAGGCGAGGAGTACTCCTGTAAGTGCTCCAAAAAAGTGCCCTTCAAAAGAAATACCCGGTTTTGTTGGAAAAATTCCCCAAATCATACTCCCGTAAAGGAAAACAACAAACAAAGAGATAGCCATTAGCTTGATTTCTCTCCTAAATACGCCACTGAAAAATAAGAAAAACGCCAGACTGTAAATAACGCCACTCATACCAATATGGTAACTGCTTCTGGCAGCTATCCATACTAAAGAACCACCTACTATCCACGAAAATAGAAGGATTTTCCAAGCTATTTTTTTATAAAAATAAAACAATGTCCAACTCAAAATAAAAAAGGGAGCAGAGTTATTGATTATATGGTGAATATCCGAAGGACTATGTATCAGGGGAGAAAAGAATATTCCTTTCCACCCTTCGCTATCTCTTGGGAGAATACCATATTTGAATAAGTCGATAGGGAAAATAAAATCTATAAAATAAACTAACCACATTAAAGCCAAAAGGGCTAATGGGTATTCCATTGCTGATAATATTGAGTTTTTTTCTTCTTTCAAAACGGTTTAAGGTTAGGTTAAAATTGAACAGGTTTATTCTATTCGTATTTTGTACTTTGTAAGTAGTCCGCTTAAATTATCATTTGAAAACATAGCCATTGATAATCTATTTAGTTCGGGGTTGATTGAAAAATTATTAGCGTTTCTAAAATCAGTTTTTTCTAAAATTGAACGTTCAAATATTGCTCCAGATAAATCACATTGATTAAAATTAGAATGGGTTAAATTGGTTTCGGTAAAGTCAACATCCTTTAGCTGTGAACCAACGAAAGAAGTGTTCTTTACATTCATTTGATAAAAAGTACTATGATTAAGTATGCAATTTTCAAATTGTAGTTTTAATGCGAATGTATTACAGTTTTCAAAATTTAGCCCTAATAGTTTACAATTTAAAAAGGAAACGTTTCTAAAAGCTGTATCGGAGATATTCGCCATACTAAGATTACATTCTATAAACGCACAATCGATAAATACATTTTGAGCAATGGATGTATTTGAAAAATTACAATTTGTGAAAGTGCAATTTTCATATTCCCCTTTCTCAAACGAAGAGGAGCTATAGTCTTTTCCTTTAATATCTTTTTCTTCTATGTATTTCATTTTGTCAATACGAGTTGCGTTAGGGATAGGAGTGGCATCCTTTTGGGTTGTTGCACCTATGCAACCCAAAAGATATAACGGATAGCCCGACCCTAAAAGCAAAAAAGAGCGTTCCCTGAAAGGGTATGCTCTTTTTTGCTTTTAGGGGAACGCCCAAAATAATCTAATCTTCTTTATTGTTAGAATCAGATTTTTCCTCGCTCTTTTTCTTTACTTCGATTTTGATTTCGTCGTTTTCATAATCTACGAGTAAAGTATCTCCTTCCGTAACATTAGCTTTGATTATTTCTTCTGCCAATGGATCTTCCAAATATTTTTGAATAGCTCTTTTTAGTGGTCGAGCTCCATAATTTCGGTCGTATCCTTTGTCTGCTATATAATCTTTTGCTCTTTCGGTCAATTCTATTTCATACCCTAAATCGTGTACTCTTCCAAAGAGTTTTTTCAATTCAATATCGATAATTTTATGTATATCTTCTCTATTCAAAGAGTTAAACATAATCACATCATCAATTCGATTTAAAAACTCAGGTGCAAAGGCTTTTTTCAGTGCATTTTGAATGACTCCTTTATTATCGTCTTCCAATCTTTCTTCTTTTGCTTTTGTTCCAAAACCAACACCACCTCCAAATTCTGCTAATTGTCTTGCTCCGATGTTAGAAGTCATAATGATGATAGTGTTTCTAAAATCAACTTTTCGTCCTAAACTGTCGGTTAGTTGACCATCATCTAAGGCTTGTAGTAATAGATTAAACACATCAGGATGAGCTTTTTCTATCTCATCTAGCAACACAATAGAATAGGGTCTTCTTCTCACTTTTTCAGTCAATTGTCCACCTTCTTCATATCCGACGTATCCCGGAGGAGCTCCAATTAAACGCGTTACGGCAAATTTTTCCATATATTCACTCATGTCAATACGGATAAGTGCTTCTTCGGTGTCAAACATTTGTTTGGCTAAAACTTTACAAAGTTGTGTTTTACCAACCCCCGTAGGTCCTAAGAAAATAAATGAGCCAATTGGTTTGTTCGGGTCTTTTAATCCAGCTCTGTTTCTTTGAATAGCTTTCACCACTTTTTTAATGGCTTCGTCTTGACCGATTACAGAGCCTTTAAGGTCGTCTTGCATTTTCAACAAACGACCACTTTCTTTTTCGGCTACACGCTGAACAGGTATTCCTGTCATCATAGAAATTACTTCCGCAACATTAGCCTCAGTAACTACTTCTTTATGGGTCTTACTTTCTTCTTCCCATTTTAATTTAGCATCGTCCAAAGCCTCGTATAGTTTACGTTCGGTATCTCTTAGTTTTGCCGCTTCTTCGTATTTTTGGCTACGCACCACTTTTTCTTTTTCCTTTTTGATTTCTTCGATTTGTTTTTCCAAATCTATGATTTCTTTAGGAACGTTGATGTTGGTAATGTGAACACGCGAACCTACTTCATCTAAAGCATCAATAGCTTTATCAGGAAGATGTCTGTCGGTAACATATCTAGCTGTTAAATTTACACAAGCCTCAATAGCTTCAGGTGTATAAATAACATTGTGATGTTCTTCGTATTTACCTTTTATATTATTCAAAATATTGATAGACTCCTCAATAGATGTAGGCTCAACTATTACTTTTTGAAAACGACGCTCCAAAGCACCGTCTTTTTCAATATGTTGACGATATTCATCTAATGTTGTAGCACCGATACATTGTATTTCACCTCTGGCTAAGGCAGGTTTCAACATATTAGAAGCATCTAAAGAACCCGAAGCACCTCCTGCACCGACAATGGTGTGAATTTCATCAATAAACAGAATGATTTCAGGAGATTTTTGAAGTTCGTTCATCACCGCTTTCATACGTTCTTCAAATTGACCTCTGTATTTTGTGCCAGCCACTAAAGAAGCCAAATCTAAAGAAACAATACGCTTATTAAAAAGCACACGAGATACTTTTCGCTGTACAATTCTTAAAGCCAAACCTTCAGCAATAGCCGATTTACCAACACCGGGCTCACCGATTAAAATGGGGTTATTCTTTTTCCTTCTACTTAATATTTGCGAAACTCGTTCGATTTCTTCTTGTCTTCCAATAATCGGATCCAATTTTCCTTCTTCAGCAAACTTGGTTAAATCTCTTCCGAAATTATCCAATACAGGAGTTTTTGATTTTGTTTCCGCTTTTCTACCCGAACTGCTAAAACCACCTGATTGAGGTCGGTCATCAGAAGCTCCCGGTAATTCTGACTTAGGTGTTTTCACCTCTTTATTAAAATTTTCTTGATTCATCATATTTTCCAATTCTTCTTTTACATATTCATACGTAATATTGTACTTCATCAATGTTTTAGTAGCAATATTATCTTCCTCTTTTAAAATAGACAAAAGCAGATGTTCAGTACCAATCATATTACTCTTGAACAAACGAGCCTCCAAATAAGTGATTTTTAAAACCTTCGCCGCTTGTTTCACTAAAGGAATATTTTTAGACGTCTCACCGGCAGGAGGTAACTCTTTTTCAAGTTCCTTTCTAAGCTCCATTAAATCAACCCCTTTCGATTTGATGATTTTAAGAGCAATACCTTCTCCCTCACGAATCAAACCAAGCAATAGATGTTCTATACCTATATAATTATGACCCAAACGCAAGGCTTCTTCTCGACTATATTCGATAACGTCTTTAACTCTCGGTGAAAATTTTGCTTCCATATACTTTTATTCTATTTAGTACCCTTACGGTACGATACCGCTCTAAAATTAGCGATAATTATTTACATATTCCATACTTCAGAACAAAAATTGTTCCTTTAGCTATTAGAACGACTAACTTCTGCCAACGTTGTCCCTGATTTGTAAAAAAAAGAACAAAATGACATAAAACTGACGATTACTAAGGTTATTTGGGCGTTCCCCTTTTCTGCTAAAGACACATTACGCTAACGCTAAACGTGTCTTTAGCAGAAAAGGGTCGGGCTATCACTACTCACTCTTTTTGCCCTCAAAAGGAGGAGGGCAAAAAGGAGTTCAAACACGACGTTCTATCCCTAACGCATGTGAAATGAGTAATAAGAAAATGAGTT
>JALWSJ010000275.1 GCA_026993705.1 Flavobacteriales bacterium | reverse complement strand
TCCTTTTGCCCTCCCTCCTTTTGGAGGGCAAAAGATATAGTGGATAGCCCGACCATTACGGCGTAAAAAAGTAGTATAGTAAAACGAAACTACTTTTTTATGCTGTAATGGGAACGCCCAAAATATGATTAAACTATGAATTTTAAAGAACTTAAAGTTATTGAATTGGCAAGTGTGCTTGCGGGTCCTTCGGTGGGGATGTTTTTTGCTGAATTGGGGGCAGAGGTTATCAAGATTGAGAATAAAAAGACAAATGGCGATGTAACGCGTACGTGGAAACTTCCTGACGAACCTGCGGACAATGTTTCGGCTTATTTTTCGAGCATTAACTGGGGGAAAGAGTATGTGTTTTTGGATTACTCAGACGAAAAGGATTACCAACAATTGATTGAGTTGATTCGTGGTGCCGATATTGTGCTTTGTAATTTTAAACAAGGAGCAAATGTAAAATTTGGATTGGATTATGACTCGCTAAAGAAGATTAATCCTGCATTGATTTATGCTCAACTTAGTGGTTTTAAAAGCACGCCAAAACGAGTAGCTTTTGATGTGGTGCTACAAGCGGAATGTGGCTATATGTACATGAATGGTCAGCCGGATTCTCCACCTACAAAGATGCCACTCGCTCTAATGGATATTTTGGCGGCTCATCAATTAAAAGAAGGAATTTTGGTGGCTTTGCTTAAACGGCAAGCTACGGGGGAAGGAGCTTTGGTTCGTACTTCATTGGAAGAATCGGCGGTTAGTTCTTTGGCTAATCAAGCGACCAATTGGCTGATGAATGGTGTTATACCTCAACGAATGGGTTCTTTACATCCGAACATTGCTCCTTACGGCGATATTTTTATGACTAAAGATGATAAGGAACTGGTTTTAGCTATTGGTTCGGATACTCAATTTGCTAAATTTTGCTCCTTGATTCGCGTTACTGAACTTGCTACACGAGAAGAATTTTCGACCAACAAAGCTCGTGTAAAAAACAGAACCTTATTGCAACGAGAACTTTCTTTGCCTATTCGCAATTTTGAACTTTCTTACTTAGTGGAACGGTGTATTGATTTGGGGATACCGATGGGTGCTATCAAGAATATGAAAGAGGTATTTGAAAATCCTGTTGCTCAATCCATGATTTTGGAGGAAGATATGAACGGAAGAAACACAAAACGCGTACAAACCATTGCCTTTACGATTGACTGATGAAACATTTTTTTTATTTACTTACGGTTATTTTACTCTTTACTTCGTGTAAAAATGAACCGAAACTACTTCCTAATTACTATAAAGTTTCGGGATATGCTCAAGGAACGACTTACAACATTATTTACAGAGATTCTCTACAAAGAGATTTGTCGGTATCATTGGATAGTGTTTTGAGGTATTTTGACGGAGAACTTTCTATTTATGTGGATTCAAGTATTATCTCTAAGATAAATCGAATGGCTGTCGGCGACACGTTTGAGGTTAGTAATTTTCCTTTGTTTACTCAATGTTTTTCTTACGCCAAAACGGTTTACAAAAAAACAAACGGTGCTTTTAATCCTGCGGTGTATCCATTGGTAAAATACTGGGGGTTTTTGAATTTTGAAAAAGCGGATACTTCTTTTTCGCAACGTGAAATCGATTCTATTTTGCTACAGATTGATTTTTCGGATAAAGCTTTAAAGATTGTCACAATTAATCAGCGTTCCTATTTAATTAAAAATAAACCATCAATTATTGATTTTAATGCTATTGCTCAAGGTTATTCGGTGGATGTTATTGCTGAGTATTTGGAGGCTTTAGGGATAAATAACTATATGGTTGAAGTCGGTGGAGAACTAAAAACCAAAGGAGTGAATAACAAAAATAAAATTTGGAAGATAGGTATTGATAGACCGGTGGAACATTCAGCACCTGGTGAAGAGTTTCAGAAGATTGTAAAATTAGAAAACCTTGCTTTAGCTACTTCTGGAAATTATCGTAAGTTTTATGAAAAAGGAGGAATTAAGTATTCGCATACCATAAACCCTATTACGGGAAAACCTGTAACTCATCAACTACTTAGTACAACCGTTATTACCGACAACTGTGCTTTGGCTGACGGCTATGCAACGGCTTTTATGGTTATGGGAACAGAGAAGACAAAAGTATTTTTAGAGCGGAAAAAGCAACTTGACTTGGGGGTTTTTCTAATTTACAATGATTCTACAGCTAATTATAAGACTTGGAAGAATAAGAGGTTTGTTGAGATAGTTGAAAAAAAATAGTTTTTCTATGGCAACTGTTTTATGATTGTTACGTTTATTAAAAAAACACAAATTAATGTACTTTAGACTTGCTGTCATCTTTTCCCTCTTGTTCTTCCTAGTCAACAAAAAAGGGATTACTCAAATAACTACAGTTCAAGGCATTAGTTGTTCAGATGCTGTACAAAACCTAATAGGGGTTGGTGTTAATGTCAGTAATTTATCTTGCGATTGTGACGCTAATGCTCTCGGCTCTTTTAACAATGCCAATAATTTACCGATTTCTTCCGGAGTGATTTTAAGTACAGGTAATATAAACCAAATAACCAACGGTGGCTGTTCTGCCAGTTCGTCGATTACAAATGGACATTCCAGCAATGGTCAACTCAATGGAATAGCAGGAAATTCTACCTTCGACCAATGTACCATTGAATTTGATATTACTCCAACATGCAGTTCTTTACAGATTAGCTTTTTCTATGGCTCAGAAGAATATCCGGAGTTTGTTAATACCGGATATAACGATGCTTTTGCTTTTTATATTTCCGGTCCCGGTATTACCGGTACACAAAACTTGGCTGTTGTACCCGGCACAAATACACCTGTTACAATAAACACCATTAACGGAGGAACAAACAGTTCTTATTACAACAATAATGGTTCATGCGGTAACGGTATTGAGTTTGACGGATATACGAATCAATTAACAACATTTGCCAATGTTATTCAATGTGCTACTTATCATATGACGATAACGATAGCTGATGCAGGAGATGGAATTTACGACTCCGGTGTGTTTCTTTTGGAAAACGGGTTGACTTGCCCAGGTGGCGGTATGATTGTTACTGAAGATATACAAGACACCTGCTCTACAACATCATGCAACAGTTCTATTAATTTGAATATTACAGGAGGCGTCTCTCCTTACACAACTACTTGGAAAAAAGACGGTGTTAATTTCTCCACAAATACCAATTTAAGTAATTTATGCACAGGAACTTACAGCGTAGAGGTTTTAGATAACACCTGTAATAAATTTTACGACACAATCATTATCAATGATGCTCAAATTCCTTCTGCAATTTTTTCCGTTTCACAAGCCTGTATCCCTGAACCTGTACCAATTAACAATAACTCCACAATTTCTTCACCTGACATTATCAGTAATTATTCATGGGACTTTGGAGATGGAAACACCTCAACCTCTCTCAATCCTAATTACGTCTATCAAAGTAGCGGAACATACACTATTAAGTTAGTTACAGAAAGTAACAAAGGTTGTAAAGATTCTACCACGAATCAGGTAAATGTTTACCCAAAACCAACAGCCGAATTTTCAGTTCCTGATGATTGTCAAAATGTAGATGCTCAATTTACGGATTTATCTTCCGTTTCCTCAGGTCTAATTACGGATTGGATTTGGGATTTTGGGGATAATAATTTTGACACACTACAAAATCCTACTCACCTATATGCCGCAGATGGACTATTTTCGCCTATTTTAATCGTTACAACTAGTAACGGATGTAAAGATACTATCACACACTCCACCACTCGCTATCCTGTTCCTAATGCAAATTTCACTTATAATCCCGAATGTCTTTACGATTCGTTAAGTTTTACAGACGCTTCTACTGTTAATGCTACTGCAACGATAACCAATTGGGTATGGAACTTCGGTGATGGTGGTACTTTGGCTTCTGAACAGAATCCAAAACATCAATATAATTTAAACGGGACATACAATGTAACGCTAATAGTATCAACGAATAACGGTTGTATTGATGATGTTTCTTTTCCTGTAATAGCTTATCCTATTCCTGATGCTGATTTCACTTACACCAGTGTTTGTGAAAATACACCACCTACTTATTTTATTGATATGTCTTCGGTAAGCAATAGTAACATAACAGCTTGGCAATGGGATTTTAACGATGGTAATACCTCTACTTCTCAAATGCCATCCAACACTTATACAACCAATGGGATTTATAACGTTGAGTTAATTGTTACGTCTAATCACAATTGTAAAGATACAACGGAACTTCCTGTTACGGTATTAGCTAAACCTACGGCTGACTTTAGTGAAGATAAAACGGAAGGGTGTTCGCCTGTCTGCGTTAATTTTCAAGATAATTCAACGGCGAATGCTTCGAGTATTGATTATTGGTTTTGGAGTTACGGAAATGGTGATGCCGGCTTTAACCAAAATCCGTCGGTTTGTTATGAAAATACAA
>JALWSJ010000274.1 GCA_026993705.1 Flavobacteriales bacterium | reverse complement strand
AATTAATACAAGATTGTTATACCAATATGAACGACGATTTCAACACCCCTAAAACCATGGCAGTACTTTTTGAAATAGTAAACAAAATCAATAAACTAAATACTTCGGACAACAACATGGACATATCCGAAGATGTATTCACAAAAATGAAAACAACTTTCAATGGTTTTATCGAAGATGTTTTCGGACTACAATCCGAAGAAAAAGCAAACGATAGCATTATTGAAGGTGTACTCAATCTATTAATAGAATTAAGAAGCGAAGCAAAAAACAATAAAAACTACACTCTTTCCGATAAAATCAGAGATGAATTAAATACATTGGGCGTACAACTAAAAGACAGCAAAGAAGGTACAACTTTCAGCATAAATTAACACACACATATAACAATTATTATGATAGCAAAAACAATTAAAAGAGGAGTATTAGGAGTGCTACTTTCAGCGAGTTTATTCGCTAATGCACAAGACAAATTTGAAACCAATAAAAAAGGAAGCGAATATAAATTCAAAGTCATTAAAGATTTAGAAGCTTTAGAAGTTCAAAACCAAGGAAGAACAGGTACTTGTTGGAGCTTTTCTTCTTTGTCTTTTTTCGAATCAGAAATCATACGAACCGGTCACGGAAAACACAACCTTTCGGAAATGTACATCGTTCGTAACGCCTACATCGGAAAAGCCGAAAATTTCCTTAGAATGTACGGAACATTTACCTTTGGAGCAGGCGGTGCCTTTCACGATATCCCTTGGGTAATTAGACGTTTCGGAATCGTGCCTGAAGAAGTTTATAGAGGATTAAACTACGGCGACACCATTCACCGACACGCAGAAATGGAAGCCATTCTAACAGGTACAGTTAAAGCTCTTGCTAATAAACCGCAAAACGGACACCTAACGCCCGTTTGGAAAAAAGCCTTTACAGGCATTTTAGACGCCTATCTTGGAGAATTACCTGATAATGTTGAAGACTTTAAATTCAATTTCCAAGGAAAAGAATACACCCCAATTTCTTACGCAAAAGAATTAGGACTAAATATGGACGATTACATCTCCATCACTTCATACACGCATCACCCTTTCTATTCAAAATTCGTTCTAGAAGTACAAGACAATTGGGCTCTTCAATCGTGCTATAACGTACCTTTAGATGAATTCATGCAAATTATGGAAAATGCGATTATGAAAGGATACACCTTTGCTTGGGGAGCAGACGTATCAGAAAAAGGATTCAATTACCGTGCAGCACTAGCACTATTACCGGAGGATGAAGCAACCATAAAAGTTAAAGGAAAAGACAACAAACACTTTAGCGACGCAGGAGCCGAAAAAGTAAGCAACGCCTTTATGACTCCTGTCAAAGAAAAAATCGTAACGCAAGAAGAGCGTCAACTCGCTTTCGACCTACAAGAAACTACAGACGACCACGGAATGCACATTACAGGTATTGTAGAAGACCAAACAGGCAAAAAATATTTCATCGTTAAAAACTCATGGGGAAAAAGCAACGAATGCGACGGATATTTCTTCGCCTCTTTCCCTTATGTTCGTTACAAAACCATGAATATTTTAGTACACAAAGATGCTTTATCTAAAGCAATGAAGAAAAAATTAGGAATTAAATAAACAGTTCTTTTCAATCATAATTTGGGCGTTCCCCACAAAGCAAAAAAGAGCATTCCCTTATTGGGAAATGCTCTTTTTTGCTTTGTGGGTCGGGCTATCCGCTATATCTTTTGCCCTCCAAAAGGAGGGAGGGCAAAAGGATGCCGCTCCTATCCCTAACGCAGTTAAAATAAGTGCAAAGAAAATGGAATTTAGTATTCTTAGACGATGAAACCATATACATCATAAAAAAGATTACAATTTTCTATATTTAACGCAAGTGACATCGTTATGAAAAGTCAGACGAATTTGTTAAGCACGGTTTATGGTTGTTTCAAAATTAAAATGGTATATAACACAAAAAAATGAGAATTTCGCCACTCAAAAAAATAGATTTTTATTAAAAATATTCTATTTTTGCCGAAGGTTATAATTTTAAACTAAAAACCATAACACACTGGCTCAGTAGTTCAACTGGATAGAATATCAGATTTCGGCTCTGACGGTTGGGGGTTCGACTCCCTCCTGAGTCACATAAAGCTCTTTGTCGACGACAAGGAGCTTTTTTAATTTCATTTATTTCACCCTTTTAGGATTGTTTTTCACAAAAGATTCCCACCCCGAATAACTTTTTCCACTTCCAGCAATTGACTGACCTTGATAGTAATGGCATACGGCAGCCGCCAAACCATCGGTAGCATCCAAATATTTCGGCAATTCAGTAAAATTTAAAATAGTTTTCAGCATTGCCGCAACTTGCTCTTTACTGGCATTTCCATTTCCTGTAACGGCTTGTTTTATTTTTCTGGGAGCATACTCTTGTATCGGTAAATCTCGCATCAGTACCGCAGCCATAGCCACGCCTTGAGCTCTACCGAGTTTAAGCATAGATTGTACGTTTTTTCCGAAGAAAGGAGCTTCAATAGCGACTTCATCAGGTAAGTACTCATCCACTAAAAAGCGTACTTTTTCAAAAATACGTTTGAGTTTTAATTCGTGATTTTCCAGTTTTTGTAAGTGAATTACACCGGTACTCAAAACAGAAAGTTTTTTTCCTTTAACGGCAATTACACCATATCCCATCACTGTTGTTCCAGGGTCCAGTCCCAATATAATTTTATCGGTTGTATCTACTCTTTTTTTTATCACAAATACCAAGGTAACGTTTTTCTTTCTACTTTCGGACAATGAAAGTAACGAATCTAAAAAAAACAGGACTAATTATCATAAAAATTATCTTTTTGATAGTTTTGTGTTACTGGGTTTATTCGTTATACACCGAAAAAAAAGAGACAATTAATTTTACGAAAGTTTCGGAGTTCCTGACGACTCAAAGTGTGTTTTTGTTAATTGTTACCGGTTTACTTTCTTTTGTGAATACAGGCATCGAAACCCTCAAATTTCAACATGTGTTATTGCCCGAAAAGGTTTCTTTCAAGGATGCTCTTAAATCGGTTTATGCAGGAGCATCCACGGGACTACTTACTCCTGACCGGTTGGGTAATTTTATAGGAAGAATACTTCATTTATCTCAAGTAAAAAACAGTTGGGTAATTTCGGCAACCTTCTTGGGTAATTTTGCTCAACTTTTTGCTACGATTTTGTTTGCAACTGTTGCTCTGTTTATTTATCCGACGGGGATTGTAACATTACAAATTTCCGAATCCTTACTTAGTCTTTTGAGGTGGATTTTATTTCCTGCTGTATGTTTGATGATTATACTATATTTTAAAAGTGAATCTTTTCTTTTTGTTGTCCGTAAAATAAAGTTTCTACAAAAAACGGCTGCATACTTAAACAAAAAAAGCAATCGAGATAAAATACAAATTTTGAGTTGGGCAACACTTCGATATCTTGTTTTTGTAGTGCAGTTTTATTTAACACTCAACGCCTTTGGTATCCATTTGTCGTTATCGGCTACACTCGTTTTTTTGGGTTTTTTATATCTTTTTACCACTTTTATACCTTCTCCGCTTATGGGAAACTTAGGAACAAGAGAAGGCGTAGCAGTTCTTTTATTAGGGGGGAATAATACCTTAGAAGGAGTTATATTTTCCTCGTTGTATATTTGGTTGATAAATGTTTTGTTTCCAGCTGTACTTGGTAGTTTTTTCGTACTTAAAACGCAGAAAAAATTATGATTATATTCTCGCTTTATAGCGTTGTCATATTGTTTTATTCCTTATTTATGCTTTGGTTGGCTTACGGTGTTCGTAAATCTAAACAAAACATAGGTGTAAATGATGGTGAGATTAAAGGGATAAGCGTTTTAATTCCCTTTAGAAATGAAGCACATAATATACCACGGCTTCTTAACAGTCTGTCTGAAATAAAATATCAGCGAAATAAAGTAGAATTTATTTTTATAGACGACCATTCTGAAGATAATAGCGTAGAGCTGATAAACAAGTTTGCTGATGAGTCGTTATATACTGTTTTTATACATCGTTTAACAACAGAAAAAGGAAAAAAGAGAGCTTTAGATGAAGGCATTCAGTTGGCTCGATTTCCCTATATTGTTACTACCGATGCCGACTGTGTAGTTCCTTTTACTTGGTTAAAAAAATACAATACTGCATTTATTGATTCGTCTTTCGTTCTCGCTCCTGTAGTGGAACAAGGAACTCATTTTGTGTCAAAAACAAAAGGAGCGGAATCTGTATTGTTGGCGGGATCTTTAATCGGAAGTGCAAAGAATAAATTTCCGTTGTTGGCAAGCGGAGCAAACTTAGGGTATAAAAAAAGTTTATATAAAGAACTTTATCCTTACGAGGATAATTGGGAAATAGCATCCGGAGACGATATGTTTTTTTTTGATAAAATAACACAGAAAAATAAATCTTTTACCGTGTTAGATTCTTGTGAAG
>JALWSJ010000273.1 GCA_026993705.1 Flavobacteriales bacterium | reverse complement strand
AAGTTGAACAATAGACCTAGGAAAAAATTAGGGTTCAAAACTCCAAAACAGGTTTTTTATCAGTATATTCGTAGAATGGAACTAACTTGCACTTAGTTGTTGAATCTACGTAGTGTAAAAATAATTACACAAAATCATTTATTGATTTTAGAAATCATATATTTGTAGATTAAAACGGTTTGGGTATTATCCAAACTGCTTTGATTTACTACTAAAATTATTACACGCTATGAGTTCTAACAATAAAAAAACTTCCGTATCGGAGTTAAAATACTCCAAAGAGCAGTACATGAAATGGTACGAAGATATGCTATTAATGAGGAAGGTAGAGGAGATGGTTGGTCATCTTTATATTCAACAAAAGTTTGGAGGGTTTTGTCATTTGTACATAGGTCAAGAGGCTGTTGTAACGGGTACTGCATCAGCTTGTAGAAAAGGAGATAAGCACATTACAGCATACCGAGATCACGATCATCCGATAGCCTTAGGTGTTCACCCAAAATATATGATGGCGGAGTTGTTTGGTAAAACAACAGGATTATCTAAAGGTAAAGGAGGGTCAATGCATATGTTCGATAAGAAAGTAAATCTTATGGGAGGACATGGAATTGTGGGAGCTCAAATCGGAATGGGAGCAGGAATAGCCTTTGCTGAAAAATACAAAGGTACCGACAATGTAACTTTTTGCTCTTTCGGAGATGGTGCAGCAAGGCAAGGAATCCTTCACGAAACCTTCAATATGGCAATGAATTGGAACCTCCCGGTAGTTTTTATTATCGAAAATAATAATTACGCTATGGGAACTTCCGTAGAACGAACTACAAATGTTGTCGATATGTCTAAAATAGGATGTTCCTATAATATGCCTTCAAAAGTCGTTGATGGAATGTCAGTAGAAACTGTTCACGAGGCAATCAGTGAAGCATGTGAACACGTGAGAGCCGGAAAAGGACCTGTGTTGTTGGATATTCAAACCTATCGTTATAAAGGTCATTCAATGTCCGATCCTCAAAAATACAGAACCAAAGAAGAAGTTGAAGAATATAAGCATAAAGACCCGATTACACAGGTTTTGAATGTTATAAAAGAACACAACTTAGCTACCGAAGAAGAGTTAAAAGAAATAGATGCTCGTGTAAAACAAATCGTAAAAGAATCGCTTGAATTTGCAGAAGTATCACCTGATCCGGAACCAAAAGAATTGTACGAAGATGTATATGTAGGAGATTATCCGTTTGTGATAGAATACACTACTGATTACGAATTAAAATAAGAAAGCAAAGATAAATATGGCTGAAGTAATTAAAATGCCAAAATTAAGCGACACTATGACCGAGGGAGTCATCGCGGAATGGCACAAAAACGTTGGAGATAAAGTACAATCAGGAGATGTCTTGGCAGAGATAGAAACTGATAAGGCTACTTTGGAGTTTGAAGCCTTTGATGAGGGAGTTTTGCTTTACAAAGGATTAGAAAAAGGAGAGGGAGCACCGGTAGATTCGGTATTGGCAATTATCGGAGAAGAAGGAGAAGATATTTCAGAACTTTTGGAACAAATAAAAAAAGAAGAATCAACTCCTAAAACGGAAGACAAAAAAATAGAACAACCTGCAAAAACTGAAGTAAAATCTACACCTCAGATAGAAAAGGAGATTGTTCAACCTGTTACTAAAACCGTAGTACAACAAACAGCGACAACCTATCCACCGGCATCAACAGTTGCTCAAGACGGAAGGTTAAAAATTTCTCCTTTGGCGAAAAAGTTAGCAGAAGAGCGAGGAATCAATGTTTCATTTATCAAAGGAACCGGAGAAGGAGGAAGAATCGTAAAACGCGATATTGATAACTATACCGGTGGAGGAAATACCTTTGTTGGCGTCGAAAGTTACCGCGATGAGCCGGTTTCACAGATGAGAAAGGTAATAGCGGCTCGTTTGGCAGAAAGTAAATTTACCGCACCTCACTTTTACCTTACAATATCCATCGATATGGATAATGCAATCGAAGCCAGAAAATCAATCAATGCTACCATAGCACCGCAAAAGATTTCTTTTAACGATTTAGTTATCAAAGCAAGTGCGGCAGCTTTAAGGGAGCATCCTGAAGTAAATGCTGGTTGGTATGGTGACTTTATTCGTTACAATGAACATATCCATATTGGAGTAGCCGTAGCTGTTCCCGATGGTTTATTGGTACCTGTCGTTCGTTTTGCCGACGGAAAAACCCTTACGCAAATAGGAGCAGAAGTAAAAGAATATGCACAAAAAGCCAAAGCAAAAAAGTTACAACCCGAAGATTGGCAAGGCAATACATTTACCATTTCTAATTTGGGAATGTTCGGAATAGAAGAGTTTACCGCCATCATCAATCCCCCAGATTCTGTAATATTAGCCGTAGGAGGAATTAACCAAGTACCGGTAGTTAAAAACGGACAAATCATTCCGGGAAACATTATGAAAGTAACCCTAAGCTGCGACCATCGAGTAGTTGACGGAGCAGTAGGTTCCGCCTTTTTAAATACCTTTAAGAATTATATGGAAAATCCCGTATTACTCTTAGGAAAACAAAATATATAAAAGAAGATTTAGGGCGTTCCCCTCAAAGCAAAAAAGAGCATACCCTTTCAGGGAACGCTCTTTTTTGCTTTGAGGGTCGGGCTATCACTACTCACTCTTTTGTGTTGCATATGTGCAACAACACAAAAGGAGTTCAAACACGCCGTTCTATCCCTAACGTGGGCGGAATGAGGACAAAGAAAGCGAGTTTTAGTTCCTTTAGACAATGAAAAATTCTTTTGCATAGCCCCAGCTATGGAAAATAATTTTGAAGAAGTATAAAAGAAATAAAAACGCTTTATGGTTCTCCATTATGCTCACGTTAGAGATACACAATCCCTAATGTAGCATGAAATAAGCGTAAGAAGGTAGATATTGTAGTTCTATCTCTAACATAGAACAAAGCATCAAAAACAAATAAAAAAGATGAAGACCAATAACATTTTAACAACTTTAGGAATATGCCTATTCTTCCTATCGTGTTCACCAAAGAAAAACATACAGCAAACTCCCGAAGTAGCTTTACCAGAAATAAACATAGAAGGAGAAAATAAGGAAGAAGCCAAAAAAGTAGAACGTCCGACATATAACGCATCTGAAACACGTAAAAGTGATATTATTCACACAGAATTGCACGTAGATTTTAATTGGCAAGAAAGACAAATGAACGGAAAAGCCGTAATAACGGCAAAACCGTACTTCTATCCCACAGACAGTTTAATCCTTGATGCAAAATGGATGGACATTCATAAAGTAACCATGAACGGGAAAGAACTTTCTTACAATTATGACAGCTTGTATTTAGGAATAAAATTACCCAAACTTTATTCCCGAAAAGAAGAATATACACTCGAAATAGAGTACACCGCTAATCCTGAACGGGTAAAACAGCAAGGAAGCAGTGCTATACAAGAAGCGAAAGGTTTGTATTTCATCAATCCCGATGGAAAGAACCCCAAACAACATCAAGAAATATGGACACAAGGAGAAACAGAGTCCAATTCCGTGTGGTTTCCAACTATCGATAACCCAATCGAAAAAATGACCGAAGAAATTTATATGACAGTGCAAGATAAGTACAAGACCTTGTCAAACGGTTACTTAGCCGATAGTAAACCGGTAGAAAACGGAAAAAGAACCGACCATTGGGTGATGAACCAAAAACATTCACCGTATTTAGTAATGATGACGGTTGGAGATTTTGCCGTAGTAAAAGACAAATGGAAACGAAAAGACAGTACGGAAATGGAAGTAAACTATTATGTTGAAAAGAAATACGAACCACATGCAAGAGCGATATTCGGAGAAACCCCCAATATGATAAGTTATTTCTCTAAATTGCTGAACTACGAATATCCGTGGGTAAAATACAGTCAGGTTGTTGTGCGGGAGTATGTTTCCGGAGCAATGGAAAACACAACGGCAACCATTCACGGTTCTTTTCTGTATCAAACAAAACGTGAGTTAATTGACGACAATAACGAATCGATTATTGCTCATGAGTTATTCCATCATTGGTTTGGCGATTTGGTAACCTGTGAAAGTTGGGCAAACTTACCTTTAAATGAATCATTTGCTAATTACAGCCAATACCTTTGGGACGAACATAAATACGGAAGAATGGAAGCCGATATGAACGGCTATTCCGAAATGGAAGGTTATTTTATGTCGGCAGAACGTGGTGGACACGTTGATATGATTCGTTATGACTACAAGAATAAAGAAGATATGTTCGACGGGCATTCTTACAATAAAGGAGGAAGAATCCTTCATATGCTGAGAACTTACGTTGGAGATGAAGCTTTTTTTGAATCATTAAATCGTTATTTGACAACAAATGCCTACGACAATACTGAAATTGCTCATTTGAGATTAGCTTTTGAAAAAGTAACCGGAGAAGATATGAATTGGTTTTTTAATCAATGG
>JALWSJ010000272.1 GCA_026993705.1 Flavobacteriales bacterium | reverse complement strand
AGGTGGAGAAAAGGAAGGGTTTAATAAATATGTTCAACGTTTGACACTTGAAATTTTACTCAACAGAGCGAACGAACATTTATATAAATTAAACAACCGCTATTCGTTGTTGATGAAAGAAATAGAAAGCGACAAAAATTATTTAAAAATAGCCTTAGTTGACCATTATTTAGCCGATACCGTTCGTAGTATCGAAACCTCTAGCGGAGGAGAAAAGTTTACGATAAGTCTAGCCTTAGCTTTGGGCTTGTCTGATTTAGCAGGAAACAATGTCAAAATTGATTCTTTATTTATTGACGAAGGTTTTGGTACACTGGATTCGGAAACTTTGGAAACCGTAATTTCTACGTTAGAATCGCTACAACAAGAAGGTAAAAAAATAGGAGTGATTTCTCATGTTGAAGCTTTGAAAGAGCGTATCCCTACTCAAATTCAAATAGAAAAAAAGCAAGGAGGAATTAGTACATTAAAGATTTTCGGGCTTTAAATATGTGAGTATTTACAATTTTCTTTACACTCATCTTTCTTCAAAAATATGCAAAATTTATATTCATCGTCTGATAATTACAAACTCCACTTTCTTTGCATTCACCTGTATCGCGTTAGGGATAGAAGCGGCATCCTTTTGCCCTCCCTCCTTTTGGAGGGCAAAAGATATAGCGGATAGCCCGACCCTAATTCTCAAAAGAAACGTTTCGCGAGAGCGATATGTTTCTTTTGAAAATTAGGGGAACGCCCAAAAATTACTTTTCTACTTTTAATTCAAAAGGAACGTCTATCGGTGGTAAACAGGTGCTTTCGTTGCAAACCATATAGGAAACATAGCCTTTGACGGTTGCGGTTTTGTTTTTTAAAGAGACCAACTGTTTAAATTCGGCTTTTTTGTCAAAATAGTTCACTTGTACTTCAAATACATCGTCAAATTTTGAGATGGGGGCAATTACTTCTGCGGTTTTTCCGACAATGGTATAAGCACCCGATGGTTCAAAGTGAAATTCAGTAGGGAGAGGTCCTTCTTCGGGGCTGGGTAGGTTTTGCGAATACATATGCCAATGTTCGTCTATTTGGGCGGTGATGTTGAGTTCATACAATCCCATAATGTTGGTCGTGTCGGATATTTCAAACGTCCAATGTACAGGGGATTCTTCTTGGGCTTTACTTGCCAAAAGAGAGAGTGAGAACAATAGCAATAAAGTTAATCTTTTCATTTTAATTTTATTTCAAAAGGGTGGTCGGTCGGAGGTAAACATTTACCGTCGTTACAAACCATATAATTTATGTTTCCTTTTACAAGAATATTGCCATTTTTTACCTGTGACTGTTGTTTAAGTATAGCTTCTTTCGGAAAGTCGATAACATCCATTTCAAATGGTTCGTCGTAGTGTGAATGTGTATTTTCTTCGTAAGTAGAATCGATTAATTCATATTGCTCGTTGGGTTCAAACTCAATCAATGTAGGGAGAGGTCCTTCCATACTTTCCAAATATTGAGAATAAGCGTGCCACCCGTCTTGCAGGTCGCCGTGAATTAAAATTTCATACGTATCATCCGACAGTTTTTCAGCTGAAATATTCCACGTAATAGGTGAAATGTTTTCTGCAATAACCGAGTTGTTTTCTTTCGGCGAAACAGCAACTTCCATCCCTTTTTCCAGTTTTTTATTGGCTTCAATTCCACATTCGAGCCACTCGGTATAAACCGCAGGGTCTTCGGTATAACCGACAGGGTGAGTAAGCAAATATCCTTTAGGGCTTAGTTGAACATAGTAAGGTTGAGAAACCTGCCCGAAATACAATTGTTCAAACGTAGCCCATTTATTTCCGATGGTTTTAATCTTCTTTTGTTTCTTAATGCCTCCTTCGTATTCGATAGTGATTTCTCCTTGTAGTTCTTTAGGCAAAGGGTTTTTATCGTCAACATACAAAGACACGATTACAAAATCTTCTAATAATTCTTTTACCTTTTCATCCGTCCAAACATTCTCTTCCATTTTACGACAGTTGACGCAGGCGTAACCGGTAAAATCAATCAATAGTTTTTGGTTATGTTCTTCAGCATAAGCTCTGGCTTCTTCAAAATCCAAAAAGTGGTGCGTACCTTGGTCGTCGTACCAGCTGTAATTGGTGGCAGGAGGAAACCCGCTAATCAAAGTTGGTTTCCACCACTGTTGAGCTTCGGGCAACAACCCCGGCAAAAGGTAAACGGCAAACAATAAAAACAAACCGGCAACTCCTTTTCTTAACTTAGAAAGTTTGGGTTCTTTGGGGTCGTGCGGAAAACGAATGTAACCCAAAAGATACAATACTGTGCTAAAGAAAATAATTATCCAAATCAAGAAAAAAGTTTCCCGTAGGAGAACCCGGCTTTGATAAACATATTCCGCATTGCTCAAAAATTTAAGTGCTAAAGCCAGTTCAACAAAACCAAGGGTAACTTTTACGGTATTTAACCAACCACCCGATTGAGGTAAGTTTTTCAAAATAGAAGGAAAAGCAGCAAATAAAGTAAACGGGAAACCTATACCGATACCAAAACCAAGCATAGCAACGGTAATGGGAACAGGGCCGTCTTTTAAAGAGCCTGCAAGCACAGAGCCTAACAAAGGACCGGTACAAGAAAACGAAACAATAGCCAAAACAATAGCCATAAAAACTACTCCTATAAAACCACCTAAATCCGCTGCTTTATCCGCCTTGTTTGCCCAACTGCTAGGTAGTCCTATTTCAAAATATCCGAAAAAAGAAGCAGCAAAAACAATAAAGACAATAAAAAAGAACATATTTAAGGCAAAGCCTGTAGAAATTTCATTCAGTAACTCTGGACTAGTGCCCGCAGCATAAAACGGAAGACTTAAGGCTACATAAACACCAACAATTGACAAGCCGTATAGTACAGCTTTGGCCACACCTTTCCCTTTTTCAGAACCACCTTTGGTAAAGAAACTCACCGTTAGCGGAATCATAGGAAAAACACAAGGCGTAATCAACGAGATTAATCCACCGCCCAAGCCCAACAGGAATAGCATCCAATAGCTTTTGTGTTCTTCGTTGCTACTATCGCCGCACTCCTTGTTTACAGGGTTATTCAAATCCACATTTTCCACTTTCGGGATAACGTTCAGGACATTCTCATCCGTATGAAAATCCTCCTCAATCACCTCCACTTTCTTTCCGCGTTCCAAATCTACCTTAAAAGGAACTAATTCCGGGGGCATACATTCACTTTCGTTGCAAATCATAAATTCGATTTCCCCTTCTATTTCTTTAGTATTGGGCGAAACCAACTCTATTGTTTGTTCAAAAACAGCCTTATTGTCAAAAAAAGAAATCTCAGCCTCCCACACCTCATCGTAGTGCGTTTCAGAACCAATCTCCTTATTGTCGATAAATTGCAAAGCCGAACTGTCCTTATAGATGAAAGTAGTGGGAATCGGACCTTCATCCCTCTTTAAAAATTGCGAATACAAGTGCCAACCTTTACCTATTTTCGCCGTGTAAATAATCTTGTATTGTTTGTCGTTAAGCTTTTGCGAAGTAATATCCCATTCCACCGGAATCTGAGCAAAACTCAATACCGAAATAAACAATAGTAAAAAAGTATAAACTATATTTTTCATTTTGTCGTAAGTTGTTATAAATAGAAATCTCTATCTCATTTAATCCACAAATATAACAAAATATAAACGATAAAACGGTGTGTATCTAACCCTCTTTATTGGAATCCTAATCTATGTTTAATTGGTATAATTTGAGCGTTCCCCCAATTAGCTAAAGAAATATATCGCTCTCGCTCAACGTTTCTTTAGCAATTGGGGTCGGGCTATCACTACTCGCTTTTTTTGCTTGCAACAGCAAGCAAGCAAAAAAGAGCTCAAACATACCGTTCTATCCCTAACGCAATGAGCGATAAGAAAACGAAATTTAGTGTTCTTTAAACGAAAAAAAACATCGAACAGCATAAAAATCAAATACTTTTGCTATATTTATAGGAACAATAAAACATACTATTGAACGAAAATTAATGTATATCAAATTCTGTATTGTATGCTTTTTTGTAAAGGGTAGTTATTGTTGTAGGCACGATTTTGCATAATATTGAGCAAACAATAGTTATAAAACCAAAGTTTCCAAACGGCGGACATCGTAACCTACACTGACTATTACCCCTTTGAACCCTAACAGCAGAGAAGTTTTTGTTAGAGACAGAGAGTGAGGCACCTAGAACATTAAAGTAACAACGTGTTCAAGGGAAAAAGTTCAGCCAATAGTACTTGAGAATAGTAACGAAATTCAAGAACTTTCCAAATAGAACCGTAGATAATGAAAATAGTATTTATAATTATTATTTTATTCTTTAGTTTTTTTTGTCTTTGGGCAGGAGGGTGAGAGGTGTGAAGAGATAAGAAACGCTTACAGTCAGTTTTCTAAAAATGTTTCTAATCCTGAATATGCAAATTTATATATATCAAAAATACCGTCTAATTT
>JALWSJ010000271.1 GCA_026993705.1 Flavobacteriales bacterium | reverse complement strand
GGTTTTAGCTATTGCCGGAGTTTTGGTTGCTCTTACTTGGTCGGTATTAAAAGATTTTGTAATGGGTACAATTTTTAAAATTCTGCGTGGGAATCTTATTGGGCAACAGCTGAAAATAGATAATTACAAGGGAAGGATTATACGCATGGGAGAAATTAAGATAAGTATAGAACTTAAAAATGGTGAAATTGTTCAGTTTCCTTACTCTCGTCTTTTTTCGGATACGATAGTGAAACCTATCTCTAATCAAAAAGTGAAAATACAAACTATTTTTTTGCCTTTTAACAATAGAGGAACTTTTAATAAAATTCAAGATAAATTGAAGAAAAAGATACTGTCTAATCCATGGGTAGTTTCTGATAATGAAGTAATCGTTGAACTTTTCAATGAACAGGATACAGAAGATTTAAAAATTAAAGTTTCTTATTCTATTGATGCATCTTCTAACGAATCTGAGATTAAAAATAGTATAACCCGATACATTACGCAATAGTTGCAATTAACAAATGGAAAGAAAAACACTTTTTGTTGACGCCATTGTTCCTTTGGCTGTTCCTAATTTATATACGTATCGTGTTCCTTATGAACTGAATGATTTTGTGCAACCAGGAGTGAGAATTATTGTTCCTTTTGGTAAGAATAAATTACATACTGCCATTATCAGAGAAGTACACGACCAAGTTCCTACTTATACGACCAAGCTATTGGATTACATTTTAGATGATATCCCTATCGTTACTGAAACTCAACTCAAACTTTGGGAATGGATTGCCGAGTATTATATGTGTACGCTTGGAGAGGTTATGATTGCGGCTCTGCCCAGTAGTTTTAAATTGGCTAGTGAAACTAAAATTTTACTGAACGAAAACCTAAACGTACTCCCCGACTTAGATGACAATGAGTATATCATCAAAGATGCTCTTGAGATTAGGGGAACGTTAGATTTAAGTGAAATTGCTCAAATTATTGACAGAAAAACCGTTTATCCGATAATAAAACGGCTCATAGATAAAGGGGTTGTAGTTGTTGAAGAGGAAATAAAAGCGGTATATAAACCTAAAAAAGAAAAATACATTGCTTTACATCCTTCCATTGAAACGGAAAATCAGCTTTCAGCTATTTTTGATTCGCTAAAAAGAGCTGTAAAACAACAAAAGGTTCTACTTTATTACTTACAAAAAAGTAATCATTTTTCGGAGCAAAGAAAGGAAGTTAAAAAATCCGATATTATTGAGGCTACTGAAACTTCATCAGCTATCATTAAAGCTCTTTTGGATAAAAATATTTTACTCGAATATGAAATAGAGGTCGGACGGTTGAAAAAATATTCAGGAAATAGAATTGAGGCTAAAAAGCTAACAGATGGACAACACAAAGCGTTAATTGAAATTCAAGAAAGTTTTAAGAATAAAGATGTTACCCTACTGCACGGTGTTACCGGTAGTGGTAAAACAGAAATATATGTAGAATTGATTAATCAACATATAGCAAAAGGTGAAACAGTTTTATATTTACTTCCTGAAATTGCTTTAACTACTCAAATAATAAATCGTCTAAGAAAATATTACGGAGATAAAATCGGTGTTTATCATTCCAAATTCTCACCTCATGAAAGAGTTGAAATTTGGAATGCGGTTTTAAAAGATAAACTACACAAATACAATGTGATTTTAGGAGCTCGCTCTGCTCTGTTTCTCCCCTTTAAAAACTTAGGATTGATTATCGTTGATGAGGAACACGAAACTTCCTTTAAACAACATGACCCTGCTCCCAGATATAATGCAAGAGATACCTCAATTGTAATGGCTAGAGCTTTTGGGGCAAAAGTTCTTTTAGGCTCTGCTACACCAGCCATTGAAACCATGTGGAACGCTCGTGAAAATAATTTTGGTTTAGTAGAATTAAAGCAACGATTTGGGGGGATTCAACTTCCTGAAATACTTTGTTCTGATATTACCAGAGCAAAGAAAAAGAAGGAAATGTTCGGTATTTTTTCTAAGTTCTTACTAGATGAAATGAGGGAAGCCTTGAAGAAAAAAGAACAAATTATTTTATTCCAAAATCGAAGAGGTTATGCTCCTAAATGGATGTGCGAACAATGTGGTTGGACACCGATGTGTACACAGTGTGATGTGAGTTTAACTTACCATAAATATACTCAATTACTGAGTTGCCATTATTGTGGTTATACACTTAGACCTCCTAATCGATGCGGAGCATGTGGAAGCTCGGATATTAAAATGGTGGGGTTTGGTACACAAAAAATTGAGGAAGAATTAACCATCCATTTGGGTGAATCTGTACGGGTACAACGAATGGATTTAGATACCACCCGTTCAAAACATGCTTATCAAAATATTATTTCCGATTTTGAGCAACACAAAATCGATATACTGGTAGGAACACAAATGGTAACCAAGGGGTTGGATTTCGATAATGTTTCTTTAGTGGGTATATTAAATGCTGACGATATGCTTTTTTATCCGGATTTTAGAGCCTTTGAAAGAGCCTATCAACTAATGACGCAAGTAAGTGGTAGAGCAGGACGAAAAAAGAAAAGAGGAAAAGTAATTATTCAAACCCACACTCCTGACCATTGGATTATTCAAAAGGTAATGCAAAATGATTATGAGGGAATGTACCAGCAAGAACTATATGAACGAAAGAATTACCTTTACCCACCTTTTTTCAGGATGATACGCTTAACGGTTCGACATATGGATAAGCAACTGGTAGATGAAGCATCGGATGCTTTGGTGAAAAAGTTAAAAGTTAAATTAGGAAATCGAGTGTTAGGCCCTGAGTATGGTGCTATTCCACGAATAAAGAACAGATACAATAAACAAATTACCATAAAGTACGAAAGGACGGCTTCGGCTAAAAAAGTAAAACTTTATATAGCTGAACAAATTGCTGAAATAAAAAAAGTTGGTTCTAAGTATAAACCTATCCAAGTAAAAATTGATGTTGATCCGGTTTAATTATTTCCGGCTCTATTTCAATTGACTTCTATGGGATATTGTTGTATCTTTGTACTTTATAAAAAAAAACAAAATGGCGGAAATAACGAAACAAGACGTATTATTGGCGTTGTCAAAAGTTGCAAATCCTGACGGAGATATAGATTTAGTATCTTCGGGCTTGGTATCAGCTATACATATTGATGGTAAAAACGTAAGTTTTAAAGTAGCTATAAGAAGTGCTGCTTTACATGCAAAAAAAAGGATGCAAGAAGCCTGTGAATTTGCTTTAACCAGAACCGTTGGTAAAGATTTGAATGTAGATTGTCAAATTGAGGTGATAAAAGATCAGAAAGAAATTCAAAATCCTACAAATGATAAGTTACCCAATATTAAAAACTTTGTAGCTATTGCTTCCGGGAAAGGAGGTGTAGGTAAATCAACCATGACGGCAAATTTGGCTGTTGCTTTAGCTGAAAAAGGGTATAAAGTAGGTTTAGTAGATGCAGATATTTATGGTCCTTCTATACCTTTAATGTTTGATGTACAACACGAAAAACCTGTTAGCAGAGAAGTAAACGGAGAACAAATGATTGTCCCTATTGAAAGTTATGGGGTAAAATTACTTTCGATTGGATTTTTTGCAGATATTAATCAAGCTATTATTTGGAGAGGAGCTATGGCAACAAAAGCACTTCAACAAATGATTTTTGATGCTGACTGGGGAGATTTAGATTATTTATTGATTGACCTTCCTCCAGGTACGGGAGATATTCATCTTACCTTAGTTCAAGCCCTACCGCTTACGGGTGCTGTAATTGTTAGTACTCCTCAGAACGTTGCTTTGGCTGATGCAAGAAAGGGTGTGAATATGTTTAAGTTAGACTCAATCAATGTCCCTGTATTGGGAATAATTGAAAATATGTCTTGGTTTACGCCGGAAGAGTTACCTGATAACAAATATTATATATTCGGTAAAGAAGGGGCAAAAGATTTAGCCGAACAATTGGACGTTCCGCTACTCGGGCAAATACCATTAGTACAAAGTGTAAGGGAAAGTGGAGATGTAGGAAGACCAGCTATATTACAAGGAGATACTCCTGTTGCAAAAGCATTAAAAGAAACTGCTGACAAATTAGTTGAGCAAATTAAATGGAGAATTCAGAACTTAGATCCAACAAAAAAAGTTGAAGTACAATACGATAAAGCTGCTTGCTCCTCATGAATGAATTAACACACAAAGTTAATCAGGCTATAAAAAATCTTCGCCCTTACTTGAATAGTGATGGCGGAGATATGGAATTGGTTGAAATAACGAACGATAACATGGTAAAAGTTCGTTTAATCGGAGCTTGTAAAAGTTGCTCGATGAGTCCGATGACGCTAAAAGCCGGATTAGAAGATGAATTGAAAAAAGTAGCTCCAGAAATTAAAGGAGTTGTTTCAATAGAAGAAAATTAATAACCTATTAAAGTTGTTCAAATTTTTGTTATTTCTTTTTTTACTATTGAACATACAACATAGTGG
>JALWSJ010000270.1:2145-16745 GCA_026993705.1 Flavobacteriales bacterium | reverse complement strand
TACCGAAGTGAAATACAGAAACAAAAAATGGAGAAAGCAAAAAATTAAAGCAAAACTAAAAGAAAAAAATGTATCGGAATATTGCATCCGAAAGGGGTTGGAAGCTCTTGAAGAAGAAGAATACAACGATACATTACAAGAACTAATTAAACAAAAATATAACCAAACAAAAGCCAACTCAACTTATCAAAGAAAAGCTAAAACAGCTCGCTATTGTATTCAAAAAGGATTTGAATCGGCTTTAGTTTGGGAATACTTAAACAATTTAACAACCAATAATTATGATTAAAGACGCTTATGTTATAGACGCTATTCGAACTCCAATCGGTAATTTTAGAGGAGGACTATCCCCTATTCGCCCCGATGATATGGGAGCTTTGGTTATGAAAGAATTAATCAACAGAAACCCAACTCTTAACACAGAAGAAATAGAAGATGTGTTATTTGGTTGTGCCAATCAAGCGGGGGAAGACAATCGAAATGTCGCTCGTATGTCGTTGCTTTTGGCAGGACTACCTTATACCATTGGTGGCGAAACCATCAACCGACTTTGCTCTTCGGGTATGGCTTCTACCATTAATGCCTCAAGAGCCGTAAAACTCGGCGACGGAGATATTTACATTACAGGCGGTGTAGAAAATATGTCACGTGCTCCTTGGGTTATTTCCAAAACATCAAGAGCTTACGGAAACGATGCACAAATGCACGATTCCAGTTTCGGTTGGCGTTTTATCAATCCTAAAATGCAAGAACTGTACGGAACGGAAGCCATGGGAAACACCGCCGAAAATTTGGTAGACATGTATAAAATCAGCCGTGAAGATCAAGATAAATTTGCATATTGGAGTCAAATGAAAGCAACAAAAGCACAAGAGAACGGGAGATTTGCCAAAGAAATCGTTCCGGTACTTATCCCACAACGAAAAAAAGACCCGCTTGTTATCGACAAAGATGAGTTTATTAAACCCAATACAACCTTAGAGGTTTTAGCAAAACTAAGACCGGCTTTCCGCAAAGAAAACGGAACTGTTACCGCAGGTAATGCTTCAGGATTAAACGACGGAGCTTGTGCCTTACTCGTTACTTCGGAAGAGGCGGCAAAACGAAACAACCTGACACCGAAAGCTAGAATCGTTTCTTCGGCGATTGCCGGAGTAGAACCTCGTATCATGGGAATAGGACCTGTTTATGCCAGCCAAAAAGCACTTAAAAGAGCAGGACTAACACTCGACGATATGGATGTTATCGAAATCAACGAAGCCTTTGCCGCTCAAAGTTTGGCTTGCACTCGAAAAATGGGACTCGAAGACAACGACCCGCGTATCAACCCCAACGGCGGAGCAATAGCCCTCGGACATCCACTAGGTATGACCGGAGCAAGAATTTTGCAAACCGCCATGTTGGAACTCCACAAAACCAATAAACGCTATGCCTTAGTTACCCTATGTATCGGCGTAGGTCAAGGATATGCAACCATTATTGAAAAGGTTTAAATGGTATTATAGTTGGGCGTTCCCCCAAAAGTAAAAAGCACGTACCCTGTCGGGATACGTGCTTTTTGCTTTTGGGGTCGGGCTATCACTACTCACTCTTTTGTGTTGCATAAACGCAACAACACAAAAGGAGTTCAAACACGCCGTTCTATCCCTAACGCAAAACAGGTGAGTGTAAAGAAAACGGAGTTTAGTTTTCTTAGACGATGAAAAATTATTTTGCATAAAATAATCAAAACCAATAAAAAAGACAAATGCGGAGAATAAAACTCGTATTCTCCTTAATTTTACTGAGAATAATAGTTGTATTTGCACTAAAGAATTAGTTTAGTATGTCAAAATACATATATCAATATAAGAGTTGGCCTAATTTTACTTGGGATGAAAAGAAAATTCAAGTTATTTTGGGAAAACTTAGACATTTACAAGGTAAAATATTTGGGCAAATAAATGCCCTCGGTTTTTCCATTAAAGAAGAAACAATGTTGTCAACTTTGACACTTGATGTAGTTAAATCATCTGAAATAGAAGGACAATTTTTAAATTATGAGCAAGTTCGTTCTTCCATTGCAAGAAAGCTAGGAATTGAATATGCAGGAATGATTTACCCCGACAGAAATGTTGAAGGTGTCGTTGATATGTTACTTGATGCTACACAAAATCATGAAAAACCTCTTAACGAAGAAAGGTTATTTGCTTGGCATGCAGCCCTTTTTCCTACGAAAAGAAGTGGACTTTATGAAATTGATGTCGCTTGTTATCGAAAAGATGAAATGCAAATTGTTTCAGGTGCAATGGGAAGAGAAAAAGTCCATTATCAAGCAGTACCCGTAAATCAAGTTAAATTTGAAATGAATAGATTTCTTGAATGGTTTAATAACGATGCAGATATTGATATGGTTATAAAGTCTGCTATTGCTCATTTTTGGTTTATAATCATACATCCTTTTGATGATGGAAACGGACGTATAGCTAGGGCAATATCCGATTTATTATTAGCCCGTTCAGAAAATAGTTCCTTACGATTTTACAGTTTGTCCAAACAAATGTTACAAGAAAGAAAAGTGTATTACGAAACGTTACAAAAAGTTCAATGTAATGATAGTGATATAACAGAATGGATTGTTTGGTTTTTAAATTGTTTATACAACGCTTTAAAAAATGCAGAAAAAACTATTGAAAAAGCCTTACACAAAGCTGAGTTCTGGGACAAACATAAAAATACGGAATTAAACAGCCGTCAACGATTAATGCTAAACAAACTTTTTGATGGATTTAATGGAAAACTAAAAACATCTAAATGGGCAAAAATCACAAAATGTTCACAGGATACAGCCCTACGCGATATAAAAGACTTGATAGAAAAAGGAATATTAAGACAAGAAAAATCAGGTGGAAGAAGCACAAATTACGAATTAACAATTCAATGAACCAAAGCCCAAACCGAAGCAAAAACACCAACCACAATACAATAAACGGCAAAATACGTCAACTTACTTCTTTTTACCAAGCTAATCATCCACGTACAAGCGAACAACCCCGTTACAAATGCAGCAACAAAACCAATTCCCAATGATGCAGTATTCATCCCCAACAAAGTAAAGTCATCACTCAATAAATCCTTTGCTATTTTTCCAAAAATCAAAGGAACTACCATAAGAAACGAAAAACGAGCAGCTTTTTCTCTATCCACCCCCATCAACACAGATGTAGAAATCGTTGCTCCCGAACGAGATATACCGGGCAAAATAGCAATTGCTTGCGATACTCCAATAATTAACGCTCCTAAAAAACTAACGTCTTTAGACGTACTTTTTGCTTTATCAGCCAAGAACAACAATCCACCTGTCAAAATCAACATCGTCCCAACTAAAAGCACCTTTCCACTAAAAAAACTCTCAATCACATCATCAAATAAGACACCCACAACAGCCGCAGGAACCATTGATATAATTATTTTAAGTACGAATTTAGTTTCCTCATTCCACTTAAAACTCAATACCCCTTTTAAAATTTCAGCAATATCTTTACGAAAAACAACGACAGTACTCAGTGCGGTAGCAAAGTGTAAAACAACCGTCATCAACATACTTTCTTCAGCAACGGTTTTATCTCCTAATATAACTTTTGCCAACTCTAAGTGTCCACTACTACTAACAGGTAGAAACTCCGTCAGCCCCTGTATTATTCCTAGAATAACAGCATTCAACCAATCCATTCGGTATTAATTTAACTGATTATCATCGATAACTTTTTCAGCCTTTGGCTTTTTTAAAATAGCATATAAAACTACTCCAAAACCTACCATAACCAAGAACGGAGCTAATGTAATTCTTCTAAAAGAGAACAACTCTTCTACCACAAACACGTTCGGATCTTCCGAACCTCCTCCTTCCATAAGGAAAAAACCTATTACGGTAATGATTAACCCCAACAGGATAATTTTATAATTCTCAACAGGTACTGATAAACGTTTATTTGACATAACTTTAATATAATTTTTCTGATTTTATCCAAAGGTACTTATTCAAAGCAAAAAATGTAGATAAATAACTAATCAACATTCCGCTCACAATCATTCCTCCAAAAATAATTCCCACTATTTTATATTCCTTTAATAACTCTTCTTTGGTTTCCGTAGCCTTAACAATCGTCTCTGGATTAAAGTCCACCAAGAAATAGCCTAAAGCCAACAACATCAACACAGCTATCACCCCAGCCAAAAAACCTTGATATAAGGACTTTAATAAAAAAGGTCTTCTAATAAAAGATGACTTTGCTCCAACCAACTGCATAGTACGAATCAAAAAACGTTTGGAATAAATGGCTAGACGAATCGTATTATTGATGAGTAAAATCGAAATTATCAACAACAAACCTGCAGCTACCAACAAGAAAAACTCTAATTTCTTAAATGATTTTCCTATCTCTAAAAAATGAGCTTGATTATAAAACACCTCATCAATTATATACTCATTCCCTTTCAATATGCGTTCCTTAAAAGCCTGTGCCGAATCTCTATTGACGTATTCCGAAGATAAATTCACTGCAATTAATTGCCGTAAAGGATTTACACCGTCCAATATTTCAAACACATCTTCTCCCTGCTGTTGCATCAAGAGTGCTTTCGCCGAATCTTTGGATACATAATTGGCACTGATAACATAAGGTAATGCAACAAGTTCTTTTTCCAATTTTCGTACATCTACCTCTCGAGCGTTATCTCTAAAATAAACATCCACCACCAATTGCTCTTTAATCTCGCTTGCCGCTTTATCGGTAATCACCAACACATACGCCAATAATCCCAATAAGAACAACAACAAAGACATTCCCAACACAGTAGAAATCTCGGCGGTTTTTATATGTACTCTTTTACTCACGCGACGAAAATACTACTTTTATGCCATTGGGCAAGAAAACTGTTACTATTTATATCAAAATTAAGTTGTTAAATTAAATTAAAAGAAATTATGGAGTAGTTAAATAAGTTCCAGAGATACTCGAAATAAATGTTCCCTGTGAACCACCAGATGACCTTAAACCAATATACCCCGAATAGTGAGTTTCGGTTCGAGAGGCATTCATTAATATTGAGTTAAAATCAGACGCATCTATTCTTGGTTCAACTAAAAAATAACTATTAGAAACGGTATTATATCTCCAAATCATACCTCTTGCATGCCCCATTGAAAAATTTGACTCTACGGTAGCTGTAAAAGGCAATCCTGAAATTTTAAAAAAAGTACATCCATCACAGGTTGTATTATCTGGCAGATTAGTAATTGAAACATACACTAAACTTCCTTTTTTAACGTATTTACCAGTAGCATTAAACGATAGAGTTGCATTCGCTTGAAGTGCAGGACTCCCTGCAGGAATCATATGAACAACTGGAGTAAATGTTCCAGATTGCTCTTGCTCAATAGCCGACCAACTTCCTTTCCCAAAAGCATCAGATGTTAACA
Source organism: Flavobacteriales bacterium (assembly GCA_026993705.1). GTDB lineage: Bacteria > Bacteroidota > Bacteroidia > Flavobacteriales_D > Parvicellaceae > S010-51. The sequence goes on along the minus strand of JALWSJ010000270.1, from coordinate 11,284 downwards.
CCTTTCCTATACCTTCTGTGCCATCTACTATTTTTATCGATCCCTGAATTTCTAATTTTTCAGTAGGAGTAAAAGTATTTATACCTATTTTTCCTGTATTAGCTACATATAAAACCGGAGTTGGCGAAGTACTATTGCTCATTGCCACATTATAATCACTTAAATTATCCCCCAATAATATACCTTGGTCAAATCCCGTGATATAAGAATAATCTCCCCCACCATTATCATGAAAAACTACCTGGGGAATAGACGTAGCAATAAAACTTCCATTACCAGAACTAGTTGTTTGACTTGATATTTGTAGACTTCCATTTGGCGGAGTTGTTATACCTATCCCTACATTTCCTTGCGTGAAAATATTATCGCTTATTGATGTTGGAGGAGAGGTAGTTCCTACTTTATACCAATCGTGGTCAATTAAAGAAAATAAATCAACCGTTTCACTTGTACCATTTTGAATACCAATCGTTAATATAGTTCCTGATAATCCTGAACCACTAATGTTTTGGTTATCGGTATTGTCTAAATAACCACTCAAATCTACGGTTGTTCCATCGTTAGTCAAAGATAATGTATTTCCGTTTAACGATAAATCTTGATTATCGGTATTATCTAAATACGAAGTTAAATCAATATTGGTTGGTGTGCCATTGTTGGTTATAGTTAAGATATTTGTCGTTGTATTTAAACTCAAATCTTGTATTTCATTGGTTGGGTCGCTATCATTGTCGTTTAATAGGGGTGTTAAATCAACCGTTTGGGAATTTCCGTTTTCTATACCTACAGTTAACACGTTCGTTGTAGAGTTGAAGGCAAGATTTTGAATGTTTTGATCATCTGTTCCTGCATTATCATTTACCCAAGAATAAATTCCACTTCCATCAGTAGTTAGAACTTGACCATTTGTGCCACCTGTTGGTAATTCTATCTCATTAGTAGGGTCTGAATCTCCATCGGTAACAATTAAAGGGTTCGCCGTTGTTCCATCTCCTGAAATATTTACCCCCGAAGTTTGTACTACTTGAGTTCCCCAGTTGTCTGCTCCTGAAGGTGCATTTTGTGCTACCCAATTTGTTCCGTCCCAAGTTAACACTTGATTAGTGGTAGCGGTGCTAGGTAGTTCAATTTCATTGGTTGGGTCAGAATCTCCATCGGTAACCGTTAGTGGATTGGCTGTTGTTCCGTCACCAGATATATTTGTTCCTGAAGTTTGCACCACTTGTGTTCCCCAGTTATCCCCCAAACCGCTACCAACTTGTACCCATTGCGTTCCGTCCCAATAGAAAAACAAATTCATATCTTTATCATAAACCATCATACCGTTATCAGAAATAACCAATGCGGTTCCTAATGTATTTCTTGCTACAGTTGTTAAACGAGGTATTAATATTCCTTTGTTATCTGATTGGATATCTAACATTGCATTAGAATTTGGGTTTGCTCCCGTATTATTAATAGCTATACCTCCACTTTGAGCAGTTACTATCAAAGCTGTAAACATAATACATACGATTAACATTGTTATTTTCATAATTTTATTTTTATTTTAATTAAGGCAAGTTAAAAACAAAAAAAACATATTACAAATTTTTATAACTTTTTTTGTTCCTTTGTCTTTCTAAACTTTTGATTTTACGATATGGATAAAGACTTTTTACAACATTTGCTTAGTTTTGTTTCTGAAAATAAACAACAAAAATTTGAGGAGGTACTAGAACAACGAACACGACACGTTACTGTTGTTTTGGAAGATATTTTTCAGCCACACAATGCAAGTGCTGTACTCAGAAGTTGTGATTGTTTTGGCGTACAAGATGTACACATCATTGAAAATAGGAACAAATACAATGTTAACCCTCATATTGCGGTGGGTTCGGCTAAATGGTTGAACTTAAACTACCACAACCAACAAGAAGATAATACAATTGCTTGTATTAACTCGCTGAAAGAAAAAGGTTATACCATCGTTGCCACCACTCCTCATAAAGATGATGTTCTTTTACCTGAACTTCCTATTGATAAACCGGTTGCTTTAATGTTCGGAACCGAGTTAGAAGGTTTAACCGATACCGCTTTGGCTCACGCAGATACTTATATGCGAATACCGATGTACGGTTTTACGGAAAGTTTTAATATTTCAGTTTCTGCTGCCTTGTGTCTTCAATCCATTACGGAACGTATGCGTAACAGCGACATTAATTGGCAACTAACCGATGAAGAAAAAGATGAAATAAAATTGGAATGGGCTAAAAAAGTTATCCGTAATTGGAAAGGTTACGAAAAGGAATATAAACGGAAAATGGGATTGTTGAATGATTGATTTTTAGCTCTTCTGCGTTTTACTTGTACAAAACCTAATTCTTCATTGCCCTCCAATTATTCTCAGTAGTTAATACGTATTTTGATTTTCATAACAAAATCACTTGCGGATTTATGGGTAAATAAAAACACTCTTAAAGAAACTTAAATATATTTTTTTCGTAGTTCATAGAATGAGAGATAAAAATCTTTATATTATAGCGGGCTGTAATGGTGCAGGAAAAACAACTGCATCTTATACGATATTACCCGAAATTATAGAATGTAAAGAATTTGTTAATGCAGATGAAATAGCTAAAGGTCTTTCACCTTTTCAACCTGAAACAGTATCTTTTGAAGCAGGAAGAATAATGCTAAATAGAATTAATACTCTTCTTGAAGAAAATGAAGATTTTGCCTTTGAAACAACTTTATCAACAAGAAGTTATAAAAATAAAATTTTAAAAGCCAAAGAGCAAGGATATACAGTAACATTACTGTTCTTTTGGTTAAATAATATTGAATTAGCAAAAGAACGTGTAAAAACAAGAGTTAAAGAAGGTGGTCATAACATACCAGAAGATGTAATCGAACGAAGGTATCTCAAAGGAATTTACAACTTATTTGAAATTTACCTTCCGATTACTGATAGTGCTTTAATTTTTGACAATTCATATGGAATACACGAATTAATTGCCCACAAAATTGGGAACGATGAAGATATAAAAATAATTAGTAACAAGTTTAACCAACTAAAGAAATTTTATGACGAAAAAAGATAAACAAATCGAATTAAAAGATAAAATCGTGAAAGGACTTGAAAAAGTATATGAAAGACTTATCGTGTATAAAAAGGAAAAAAATAGTGAACTTGTGATTATGAAAGATGGTAAAATAGTAAAGATAAAACCATAGAAAACACTTTTATCAAGTTCGCAAATATGAGGTATAGAATTTTAAAAATGAAAGAAACATTTTTTCCATAGCTAAGCAAAGAATTTTTCTTCATCTAAAGAAACTAAAATTCACTTTCTATGCACTCATTCCACTTGCGTTAGGGACGCATCCCTAACACAAGTATAATGAGCACTATAAAGTGTTTTTATTTCCTTTATACTTCTTCATAAAATTTTTCCATAGCTCGGCTATGCAAAAATTTTCTTCATCGTTTAAAGAAACTAAAACTCACTTTCTATGCACTCATTCCACTTGCGTTAGGGATAGGAGTGGCATCCTTTTGTGTTGTTGCATATATGCAACACAAAAGATATAACGGATAGCCCGACCTTTACAGCGTTAAAATATTGTGTAGTGTCAACGGAACATTATTTTTATGCTGTAAAGGGAACGCCCAAACACTACTTTGAAATAGCTATTTTACACCGTTTTTTCTTTATTTTTTCGCCACGTAAATCCTGCAAAACAGATTCGGCTTTCTCGGCATTGATTGCCACATAAATCATATTATCAAACACCTCTATTTTTCCGATGTCTTCTTTTGCTAAATTGCCTTTTTTGATTAAGAATCCCACGACATCTATCTTATTGATTTTATCTTTTTTGCCCCCACCAATATACAGGGTTTTCCATTGAGGTGTTTCGGGTAAAAATAATTCTTCTTCTAAGGCTTTGAATTGGAGTTCATTCTGGATATATTCGGGTACATTTTCGTCCTCTGAAAACACCAAATACGAGCTTCCTTTTTCTTGCATCCTCGCCGTTCGACCGTTTCGGTGAATGTAAGCGTCTTCCTTGGGGGGCAATTGATAGTGAACAATGTTTTTGATGCTTGGTATGTCTAGCCCTCTTGAAGCTAAATCAGTCGTTACCAACAAATTGACACTTCCATTTCTAAATTTTACCAAGGCTCTTTCCCGCTCATTTTGCGGCAATCCGCCATGAAACACCCCTGCTGGAATACCTGTTTTGGTCAATAAACGAGCGATTCTGTCAACAGCTTCTCGATGATTACAAAAAATGAGTGTAGGGGCATTTCCTATTTCGCCGATTAGACGAATAAGCACATCTAGCTTGTCGTTTTCTTCGGCACGTACTTCCCACAACTCCAATCCTTTAACCTTTTGTTCTTGGAGGTAATTTATTTCTTTATACGTTTCTACCCCTAGATATTTTGGTTTGTTTTTTAGGTTTGTCGCCGAGGTTAATAGCCTGTTTTTTAAGTTCGGTAAACTGCTTACGATGTGTTTTATTTCCTCTTGAAAGCCTAATTCCAACGACTTATCAAACTCATCTAACACAAGCGTATGAATGGTTGAAGTAGTAAAGTTTTTTCGATTTATGTGGTCTTCTACCCTACCTGGTGTCCCTACTAAAATCGTTGGTGGCTCAATAAAATTATTTACCTCTGTTTTTATTTTATGACCGCCATAAACCGAATTAATTTTTACTGGCAATTTGAACGATTTGAAAACGGTTTCTATTTGCGTTGCCAATTCTCGCGAAGGCGTAATGATTAACGCTTGGATTTCTCCCTTTTTCTTCCAATCTATTTTTTGGAGTAAAGCCAACAAAAAAGCAAAGGTTTTACCCGTTCCCGTTGGTGAAAGAAGCACTAAATTACTTTCCTTTTCACTTGCTTCAATAAATTCCTTCTGCATTGAATTTAACGCCTTAATCGGAAGGTTTTCAAGTGCTTTTTGTTGTAATTCAGTTAATCTCATATCCTTATTTTTAGGGCATACTTTCCCCTATTGTGAGTTTTTGTATCCTAAAATAATTTTATGACACAGAAATTTACTTATTCCAAATCGAAATGTTTTTTTGCCATTTCTAAAATCTCTTCACCAATCGCCAAAGATGCTGTAGCTGCCGGAGAAGGAGCGTTCAATACATGAATACTATTTTTCCCATATTCAATCCTAAAATCATCTCTTGTATCTCCATCTTCGCTCAACAATAAAGCTCTAACCCCAGAACGACCAGGTTTAATATCATCCATTGTTAATAATGGAATTAGTCCTTGCAAAGTTTTTAGAAATAACTTCTTAGAAAAAGCTCTTCTATACTCATTTATACCGAAACTCATATTCTTAAAGAACAACTTCCATGTTCCTGAATAAGACAAAGCACTTGCTGTATCTTTTAAGCTAAAATCGGTCTTGCCATAGCCTTCTCTTTTAAACGTGAATACAGCATTAGGTCCACATTCTATTTCTCCGTTAGTCATTCGCGTAAAGTGAACACCCAAAAACGGAAAATCAGGATTAGGGACTGGATAAATTAGATTTTTTACTTTATGTTTAGCCTCGTCTGTCAACTCATAATAGTCGCCTCTAAAACCGACAACTTTCTCCTTTATTTTCACCCCATCTTTTCGAGCTAATCTATCCGCTTGAAGTCCACCGCAAAAGATTAGTTTATTCGCTTGTAAATCGCCTTTGTTCGTTTTTATTTCCGAGTAATTTTCATGATGGACAAATCCTTGTGCTTCTCGTCCTAAAAAGACATCGCTATTCGAGTTTATGCCTACCGCTACTTCTACCATTTTTTCTGTCGCTCCCCTATAATCAATAATTCCCGTACATGGCACCCAAATTCCAGCAATTCCCTCGACATGAGGCTCTATATCTTTTACCTGTTCGCCTGTTATTTTCTCTATCCCTTCGGTATTATTCGCAATTCCATTTTGAAAAATTTTGTCCATAAACGGCAATTCACTTTCTTTCGTTGCTACCACAACTTTTCCACAAACATCGTGTGCTACGCCATATTTCTGAGCAAAATCAACAAGTTCATGTCGTCCTTTTACGCAATTTTTAGCTTTTAAAGAACCTGGAGCATAATACAACCCCGAATGAATCACACCAGAGTTATTTCCCGTTTGGTGATCAGCTAAATGTTCTTCTTTTTCAATAAGAGCAATCGTTAAATTAGGATAGGCTTTTTGTAATTTGTAGAGCGTTGCTGCACCTACTATTCCTCCTCCTATAATTGCTATATCATACTTTTTTTGTTCAGCCATTTTTCTTTATATTTTAGTTTTGGCAAAAAAGAAATTGCTAAATTTAACTTTTGCTCACAAAAGTAACTATAATTTTAAAGTTTGCCGTATTGAATAGAAATAACTTATTTTTATGACTTTTTTGAATCTTTCAGCAAAACCTTTTTCTCATATCGTTTAAACATCTTCAGTATCTTTCTTATCTTTGTATCGGATTTTACATCTTTTTAAAAAAGAATTGCCTTTTTAGTTTAATTACCGCTTAACTAAAACAAGGCACTGCAATAGCAATAATAATGAAATTAAATACAATAGAGGAAGCTCTGGAAGACTTAAAAAACGGAAAAGTAATTATCGTTGTGGATGATGAAGACCGTGAAAACGAAGGAGATTTTGTTACCGCCGCTTCTAATATTACGCCAGAAATTGTCAATTTTATGGCTCGCTACGGAAGGGGATTAATTTGTGCACCGCTCACTGCTAAACGATGCGATGAATTAGATTTAGACTTAATGGTTACACATAATACCGTTCTTCATGCCACACCTTTTACCGTTTCAGTAGACTTAATCGGACAAGGGTGTACGACGGGAATTTCTGCAAGCGACAGAGCTAAAACCATAAAAGCATTAGTTGATCCTAACACGAAACCAGAAGATTTAGGGAGACCTGGGCATATTTTTCCATTAAGAGCTAGAGATGGAGGTGTTTTAAGAAGAGCCGGTCATACCGAAGCCAGTGTAGATTTAGCTCGATTGGCAGGTTTAGAACCTGCTGGAGTTTTGGTTGAAATTCTTAATGAAGACGGTTCAATGGCTCGTTTACCTCAACTAATGGAAATCGCCAAAGAACACAATTTAAAAATCATAACCATTGAAGATTTAATCCATTATAGAATGGAACACGAATCTTTGGTAGAAGAAGTAGTAACCGTTAAGATGCCTACAAAATTTGGCGACTTTAATCTTACTGCTTTTAGAGTACCTACTACAGGAGAAGAACACTTGGCTATGACCAAGGGAACATGGGAAGAAAATGAGCCTATTTTAGTTCGTGTGCATTCTTCTTGCGTTACAGGAGATATTCTTGGCTCACTTCGTTGCGATTGTGGACCTCAACTGGAGGAAGCTCTTCGCAAAGTAGAAAAAGAAGGAAAAGGAGTTGTACTATATATGAATCAAGAAGGTAGAGGAATTGGACTCTTAAATAAATTGAAAGCCTACAAACTCCAAGAAGAAGGTTTAGATACGGTAGAAGCTAACGAAAAATTAGGTTTCAAAGCAGATGCTAGAGATTATGGTATTGGTGCTCAAATTCTTCATAAACTTGGCGTTAGAAAGATGCGATTAATGACCAATAACCCTAAAAAAAGAACAGGACTTGTGGGGTATGGGCTTGAAATAGTAGAAAATGTTCCGCTTGAAATTCAATGCAATGTACACAATGAGTCTTATCTAAAGACCAAAAAAGAAAAAATGGGACACAGTTTAAAATTTAACTACAAATGAAATACGAAAAAATAGATCGCCAATTATTTATTCATAATAGAAATAAATTCATAAAAGAATTAAAACCCGATTCAATTGCTGTATTTAATTCTAACGACATTATAACCAGCAGTGCCGACAGCACCTTGCCCTTCGTTCAAAATACCGATATACTTTACCTTTCGGGCGTTGACCAAGAAGAAAGTATTTTAGTCCTCTTCCCTGACGCTAAAGACGAAAATCACCGTGAAATTCTTTTCTTAAAAGAAACCAACGAAACCATCGCTATATGGGAAGGGGCGAAATTGAATAAAGAACAAGCCTTTGATATTTCTGGTATCAAAACCGTATATTGGCTCAGTGATTTTGACCGTATTTTTGAACAACTTATGTACGAAGCCAAAAATGTTTATTTGAATACCAACGAACATTTAAGAGCTAATAAAGAAACAGAAACCAGAGACGATCGTTTTAGAAAGAAATATAAAGAAAAATTTCCTTTACACGAGTATGAACGCTCCGCTCCTATTATGCACAAAATCCGTTCGGTAAAACATCCTATCGAAATAGAATTAATGCAAAAAGCGTGTGATATTACCGAGAAAGGGTTTAGAAGATTACTTTCATTTATACGACCAAATGTAATGGAGTATAACATTGAAGCAGAGTTGATGCACGAATTTTTAAATAATCGTTCGCAAGGTTTCTCTTACACACCAATCATTGCTTCAGGATACAGTGCATGCGTACTTCATTACATTGACAATAATAAAGTTTGTAAAGATGGTGATGTTATCCTAATGGATTTCGGAGCCGAATACGCCAACTACAAATCCGATTTAACACGTTGTGTACCAGTCAATGGAAAATTCACTCCACGACAAAAAGAAGTATATAACGCTGTCTTACATGTAAAAAAAGAAGCAACCAAACTATTAGTACCTGGCACTTTAATCCCTGAATACCATAAAAAAGTAGGGGAAATTATGGAAGCTGAACTACTAAAACTTGGATTAATAACCAAAGAAGATATAGCTAATCAAAACCCAGAGTCACCAGCGTATAAAAAATACTTTATGCACGGCACTTCTCACTTTATTGGATTAGACACGCACGATTATGGATTGTATAACGAACCAATCCAAGCAGGAATGGTCTTTACAGTAGAACCTGGCATCTACATTCCAGAAGAAAATCTAGGTATTAGGTTAGAAGATGATGTTGTTGTTCAAGCAGAAGGTGAACCATTTAACCTAATGCGAAATATCCCAATTGAAGCCGAAGAAATTGAAGAATTAATGGCTCAACAAAAAAATAATTAATAGCTTTTTCTAAACACTACACAAATATGCCAAATCAAACCAAAATTGAAGTATTAGATGCGAAAATT
>JALWSJ010000270.1:0-2135 GCA_026993705.1 Flavobacteriales bacterium | reverse complement strand
TAGGAGGCGGAGAAAAAAGAATAGAAGCACAACACAAAAAAGGAAAACTGACAGCTAGAGAACGAATACATTTTCTAATGGACAAAGGTTCTTTTGAAGAAATTGGTGCTTTTGTTACCCATCATTCAACCAATTTTGGATTAGATAAAACAAAATTCTTAGGTGATGGTGTAGTAACTGGTTACGGAACAATCAATGGACGATTGACCTATGTATTTTCTCAAGATTTTACCGTTTTGGGTGGTTCATTAGCCCAAGCTCATGCTGAAAAAATTTGCAAAATAATGGATTTGGCAATGCAAAACGGAGCACCCATAATTGGATTAAACGATAGTGGTGGAGCAAGAATACAAGAAGGAGTCGTTTCATTAGGAGGTTATGCAGATATTTTTTACAGAAACACACTTTCATCTGGAGTAATTCCTCAGATATCAGGTATTATGGGACCATGTGCTGGAGGAGCAGTTTATTCACCAGCACTAACCGACTTTATCCTAATGGTAGAAAATAGTTCATACATGTTCGTAACAGGACCTAATGTCGTAAAAACGGTAACCAACGAAGAAGTTACTTCGGAAGAACTGGGCGGAGCGTCAACCCATTCTACTAAATCAGGAGTAACTCACTTTGCTTGTGCTAACGAAATTGAAGCAATAGAAAACATAAAAAAACTATTATCATACATTCCACAAAACTGCGAAGAAAAACCACCAGTTGTACCCTATGACATCAATCAAGATGAAAAGAGAGAAGTATTAGATACGATTATTCCAGACAACCCCAATCAACCCTACGATATCAAAGACGTAATTAACGGCATCATTGACACCGATTCCTTCTTTGAAGTACACAAAGATTACGCAGAAAATATAGTCATTGGATTTGCACGATTAGCAGGTCGTTCCATTGGAATTGTAGCCAATCAACCCGCAGTTCTAGCAGGCGTATTAGACGTAGAAGCTTCCAAAAAAGCAGGTCGTTTTGTTCGATTCTGTGACTCTTTTAACATTCCTTTACTCGTTTTAGAGGACGTACCAGGATTTCTACCAGGCACAGACCAAGAGTGGAATGCTATCATTACCAATGGAGCAAAATTACTCTATGCCTTTAGCGAAGCAACCGTCCCAAGAATCACCGTAATTACCCGAAAAGCATACGGAGGAGCATACGACGTAATGAACTCAAAACACATCGGTGCAGATATGAATTACGCATGGCCAACAGCCGAAATTGCAGTAATGGGAGCAAAAGGAGCAGCTGAAATTATCTTCAAAAACGAAATCAAATCAGCGGAAAACCCAGAAGAAAAATGGAAAGAAAAAGAAAGCGAATACGCCGAACTTTTTGCCAATCCATACAACGCCGCTTCAAGAGGATACATTGACGAAGTAATCAAACCACACGACACACGCAAAAAACTAATCCGAGCCTTTAAAATGTTTGAAAAAAAAGCCGTTACCATACCAAAGAAAAAGCACGGTAATATTCCTCTTTAAAATGTTTTGGGCGTTCCCCTATTTTTTCAAACAAGTATTTCGCTACCGCGAGATACTTGTTAAAAAAAATAGGGTCGGGCTATCCGCTATATCTTTTGGTTTGCATAAAGCAAACAAACCAAAAGGATGCCGCTCCTATCCCTAACGCGGATAAATTTGGGAGTAAGAAAGTGAATTTTAGTTTTCTTAGACGATGAAAAATAAAATGCAAGCCAACACAACAACCCAATCAAAAAGTAAAAATTATGCTCAGTAAAATCAGTTATTACCTTTTTATTTATCCCATTTCCAAATTACCATACCCCCTACTCTATTTAATTGCAGATTTCCTTTTTGTTGTTATGTACTATGTTGCTGGATACCGAAAAAAAGTAATACTTTCTAATATCCAACATTCTTTCCCAGAAAAAACTAACCAAGAACACAAAGAAATAATGCGAGGATTCTATCGTCATTTTTGTGATTTCATCTTAGAAAGCATCAAGTGTTTTACCATTTCCAAAGAAGAAAGTTTAAAACGATTCAAACTTACCAACCCCGAAGTCATCAATCAATACTACGACAAGGGACAAGATGTTATATTTACAGGCGGACATTATAACAATTGGGAAATATTAGCCGTATCCATAGGGTTACAAC
>JALWSJ010000269.1:1329-16774 GCA_026993705.1 Flavobacteriales bacterium | reverse complement strand
TTTCCGTGAACATGTTCTACCGGTGTAGTCCATTCTAATGTAGTCGATTTCCATGGATTTTGAGAGGCTTTAGCACCTCTAAATGCACTCCAGAAAAAGTTAAAGAAGAAAAATAACTGACCTAAAACTCCCACTATAGCAAATACACTAATAATCGTATTCAAATCAAGAAAATGATCAAACATTGGGAAATTAGTATTTTCGTAATATCTACGTGGCATTCCCCCCTCACCCAAAAAGTGCATTGGTAAGAAAACACCATAACCACAAACTATCGTAATCCAAAAATGAATATACCCTAATTTTTTATTCATCATTCTTCCATACATTTTAGGGAACCAATGGTATATACCGGCAAACATTGCTAAAATAGCAGACATTCCCATCACAACATGAAAGTGACCAATGACAAAGTAAGTATCGTGCTGACTAATATCCAAAGCCGAATCCGCTAAGATAATTCCAGTAACTCCACCTGTAATAAAGGTTGAAACCATGCCTATTGAGAAAGTCATTGCCGGAGTTAGAATAATATTACCTTTCCAAAGCGTTGTTAGGTAATTAAAAACTTTAACAGCTGATGGAATTGCAATCAATAACGTCGTAAATGTAAATACCCCTCCCAAGAAAGGATTCATACCGGTAACAAACATATGGTGTCCCCAAACAATAAAAGAGAGGAAACCAATTGCCAATACAGAACCAATCATCGCTCTGTAACCAAAAATTGGTTTTCTAGCATTAGTAGATATAACTTCAGACGATATACCTAAAGCAGGCAACAATACGATATAAACTTCAGGATGTCCTAAGAACCAAAACAAATGTTCATACAAAATGGGGCTTCCCCCTGTTTGGTCAAGAGCACCTGACGACAAAGTAATATCACTTAAATAAAAACTTGTTCCTCCCATTCTATCCATCATCAGTAGTACAGCAGCAGATAATAAAACAGGGAAAGATAAAAGACCTATAATAGCAGTGACAAAAAACGTCCAAATTGTTAAGGGCAATCTAGTCATTTTCATTCCTTTCGTTCTTAAATTTAAAATCGTTACAATATAATTAATCCCCCCCAATAAAGATGAAGCAATGAATAAAGACATCGAGAATAACCATAAAGTCATTCCTAATCCACTACCCGATTGAGCTTCTTCCAAAGCACTTAAAGGAGGATATATTGTCCAACCAGCCATTGCCGGACCAGTCTCTACAAACAATGAAATTGTCATGATAACACTAGACAGGAAAAACATCCAATATGAAATCATATTCAATAAGCCTGATGCCATATCTCTTGCTCCAATTTGTAATGGAATCAATAAATTAGAAAATGTTCCGGAAAGACCTCCCGTCAAGACAAAGAACACCATTATTGTCCCGTGCATCGTAACCAACCCGAGGTACATATTGCTATCTAACACTCCGTCCGGTGCCCAATCTGAGCCAAGTAAAGCTTCGAGAATTTCAAACTTAGTATCCGGCCATCCTAACTTTAACCTAAATAAACCCGATAAAGTAATTCCAATAATTCCCATTACAATAGCTGTAATAAGGTATTGTTTACCTATCATCTTATGATCCATTGTAAAGATATACTTCGAAATAAATCTTTCTTCTTCGTGATGAGCGTGTTCGTGATTTGCTGACATAAAAAAACTTTTTTCTATCTTGTACTATATTATTATTTAAATATTATTTCTGAGCGACTGATTGACCTCCCCAATACTTCACTGACTTACCCGCAAGGGTCTTTTGAGATTCAATCCACTTTTTGAACTCTTCTTCTGTTTCGACGATAACCTTCATTTGCATATTATAGTGGCTAGCACCACATATTTTATTGCACATTAACACAAAGTCAAAATCAATATTTTCTTCTTCTTCCCCAATTACTCTTTTTCGCTTATTATGTTCTTCAGTTATCCAAGCATAGTGTTCTTTAGTAAATTCATCTTCACGAACTTCTTTTGTTGTTTTAGTTGGTGTAAAAGTAAAATAAGTCATCATTCCCGGAACACAGTTCATCTGTGCTCTGAAATGAGGAAACCACGCACTATGAATAATATCTTTAGATCTAAACTGAAAAGTATATGTTTTACCTTTAATTAAATGTAACTCTCTTGTGATGACATCATCATCAGAATTTTTCATAAGGGAGGCTTCTAATCTACCATCAATTCCTCCTTTTATTCTATAAATTTGACGTTTTAAACTTTCTATTTTATCTGTAAGTTCTTTTACCTTAGCATCCGGTAAAATATACTCATCGCCAACTTTATTTTCTTCTAATTTCTTTTCTATCTTTTTAATCTTTGCCTCCAAATAAGCATACGAATTTTCAATATTTTTTTGTGTAATTACTCCTAAAGGATTATCGTTGGTTATTAATTTATAATCTGCTCGTCCTAATTTATTATCAGCACCTGAATAGCGAGCTGTCCAATTAAATTGTTGACCATATACTTCAATTACAGTCCCTTTATCTTCGGGATTCATAACAGAGTTCCATGTTTTCAATCCAAAAATAATAATAACCGCTAATGCCATAGAGGGTAACATAGTCCAAATCATTTCCAACTTATTACTATGAGCAAAATATAATGCTTTTCTATCAGGGCTGTATAGATAGATTCTTGCAAAAGAAAACAGCAAAGCATTAGTGATAAAAAACACAGGTAAAATTATCCACCAGTTCAGAGCTAACAACCAATCTATTTCTTCACCGTGAACAGATGCTGCATCTCCCATTCCTCCATTCCCATAAACAATCATCATCCAAATGATTCCACCGAAAAACAACACCATAAATAATATAAACAAATTACCATTTACCGTATTTTCGGTTTTTGTGATTGTTTCTTCAACTTTCCCCCCTCTTAGTTTTGAAGCTACTTCATAAACTCTAACGATTTGTATAACCGCTATTGCAACTATTGCAATCACTAAGAATACTAAATACTTTTCCATTTTAAGTCTAAATAAATGATTAAATAATTCTTTCTAACTATTGAATTTGCAAAATTCTCTGAATTTGATGCAAATATAAAATTTTTTCTTACACACAAATGACCGTTATCACTTTATTTTATTAAAAATTGTCATAACGAAAGGTATTAGCATATGATAATACATCATAAACATACGTATTAAATAATTCAGATTGTTACAATGATGAGTTTATACTGTATGGGTTAGTGAAAAAATATTCGTCAAAATAATATTCAATTATAGATTTGTAGAACTATAAAAAACAAGCTTACAATACACGTAATCATGAGTTAATTTATTTTAATGTGTTAGGGATAGTAGTGGCATCCTTTTGGTTTGTTGCATATATGCAAACCAAAAGATATAACGGATAGCCCGACCCTCCTCACCAATAAAAATGTTTAGCGAGAGCGATATATTTATATTGGTGTGGAGGGGAACACCCAATAAAAAAGCCCATCCTAAAAGTAGAACAGGCAATTTTATTCAATTTTAAATAAGATTACAAGTTTAGACTATAATTTAGAAGCTAAATGTTTAACCTCAAACAATTCATACAATGCAATAGCGACAATTACTAGTACGAAACTTCCCAATGAATACATATCAAAAATTATTAAACGTTTAAAAATCGTGGTGCTTACTTTCTTCCAAGAATGGATGATTCGTTTGAACAAGAGGTGCTTTGGATATTGATTTTAAAACAGCAAAAACAAACACTCCCAAAAACATTAAGAACATTCCTATTTCTAATAAACCAAACGACCATTCATCGTGAAGAGTTCCGGGCATAACCATCATAAATGTATCGAACCAATGTCCGATGAAAACTATTGTACTTATGGTTAAGATGTACGGCCAAGAACGCTTTACATCACGAGCAATAAAGAAGACCATCGGTAAAATGAAATTCACACCAAACATAGTAAAGTACAGGTACTTATATTCCATTATTCTTTCCCAATAATAGATAGTTTCTTCCCCCATGTTTGCATACCAAATTAACATAAACTGAGAGAACCACAAGTAACTCCAAAGGAAACTCAATGCAAAAATCCATTTGGCTACATCATGAACATGCGACATCTTTACAAGAGGAAGAAAACCTCCACGTTTAAGGTAAGCTGTAATCATGATTATCATTATCATTCCGGTTAACCAAATACCTGAGAATGTGTACCAGCCAAACAAAGTACTAAACCAATGAATATCGATAGACATGATGAAATCCCAAGACATAGTAGAAGAAAATACAGCAAAGAATACTAAGAACAATGCTCCTCTTCTATACATCGTAAAGTGTGTATCTACAGCATCTTCTTTATCTTGAGTATCTTGTTTAGTTGACATACTTCTAAACCATTTCATAAAATATAAGAAAATACCAAAGTAAATAACTACTCTAATCCAAAAGAATACTTGATTAAAATACCCAGATTTTCTCCAAATCAAATTATCCGTTGCTACAACATCTGGATCCATCCAAGAATAAATGTGATTTAAACCTAAAGCTCCTGTAAGGAAAACGATAACCAAAATTATTATTCCTAAAGGTAAAGCTAGTGAAACCCCTTCAAAAACACGTAATAAAACAACTCCCCATCCTGACTCAGTAGCATAATGTAGAGCTAAATAAAATAATGCACCTAAAGAAATTCCAAAAAAGAAGAAACCATTTACCAATAAATTAGACCAAAACCTTCTTATTCTAGAATCAAAAAAACCAACATCTCCGGACTCACACATTTCAACAATTTCTTGAGCTACATCTTCGTGATGCCCTCCATGACCAGCAGATTCTGAAGAAGGTTTAATGTGTATATTCCATAAAAAAGAAGGACTTTCATGATGTTCTCCATGAGTTTCAGCATGACCTTCTTCTCCATGTGCATGATTCGCATCGTGAATATCCAACGAATATCCTTTATTCTCCATCTTTGAAATTAGAGAATTCTTTAATTCATCAATCTTAGACTGATCTGCATCCCCCCAATATTCGATATTAACGGTATGCTCATCAATTTTATCCGCAAATACGTATTCCTTTTGCGAAAAGAAACCTATTACCATCATTATCAAACCAACTATCGCTAATCCTAAAGTGGTTTTTTTCGCTTTTTCTGAAATTTGATATTCCATTTTTTTAAATTTAATTCTTTGTATAAATATTTAAGTAGGATATTCTAATTACATAGATACTTGTTCACTAGTAACACTATCTTCTACTTTAGGTTTTATTAATTCTTTCAATTTAAAATCCCCATTATGTTGTAACGTCCTAACATACATAGCCACTTTCCATCGTTCCTCTTTATTTAGCTGAGATGCATGAGATCCCATTGCACCTTTACCAAAAGTAATAACATGAAATATCTGACCTAAAGTTCTGTTTTTGTAAGCACCATTATAAGGGCTAGGAGTATTGAATCCTCCAACTTCAACTACACCTCCATCACCTTGTCCTTTTTTTCCATGACAATGTTGACACATAATGTTATAAAGGCGTTTTCCTTCTTTTACATTTCCTTCTACATCTTTTAAAAAGAAGTCAGGGATAGGATTATTTTTTGAAGCTTCATATCCTTCAAAAGTATTGGGATAAGAATACGGCATAAACAAAGCTGCCTCTTGCTCGTTAATATGATGAGGAATTGAACCAAAAGCCGGCTTTCTAGCCGATATCGTATTCTTTCTCTTTTGTGCTGCCTCACTTCTTTCATCGTCTTTTACCATTCCGTAATCAACATAAGGCTCAATTGCCTGCGAACGATACATGTCCGGCATATACTCATATCCGGGACTATCAGCACTTTTTGTACAAGAGGCAAGAAAAGCACCTCCCCCAATAACCAACAATGATATATATTTTAGTGTAATTTTCATTCTATCCGTTTTTCTATTAGAACTATCTATTTTATAATTTTCTCTTCAAATTCTACGATTGGTGTTGACTTTACAAACTCTGTTAACTCATCTATAGAAAATTGAGTATTTTCTTCAGGTTTTATTTCAACAACAAAACGATCGTCAGTAGTACGAGGATCAGGATTATGAGCAGGCATACCCGGTAGGGTTCCGTTTCTTAAAAGATATGTAAAAGCCATTCCATGCGCTGCACAAAGAACCGTAAACTCAAATAAGATGGGTACAAAAGACGGCATATTGTGAATGAAATCAAAATTAGGCTTACCACCAATATTGATACCTCCCCAATCTATAATCATCATATAACGTATCGTTATCATTGCTAGCATTGTTCCTGTGATACCAAACATAAAAGAAACAATCCCAAGCCTACTTTCTTTAACTCCTATAATAGGGTCAATACCATGAATTGGAAATGGAGAATAAACATCTGACACTTTAATACCTTTAGCTACCATTGCTTTAGCTGCATCTTTTGTTACATCATCATCATCGTACATTGCATATATAACTTTATCAACCATAATTATTTAGTTATTTTTATTATTTAATTTTGAAGATTGATTAATCCAATCTTGAGTATCAATTATCCCAGAATTCAGATGTAATAATGATTCTAAAACATTAGTATCTTCTTTTGCAAAATTACTTATTTGAGAATATGTAAAAATTCCAATAGAATTTAATTTCAATTCTAATTCCGAATTAATACCATCAATTAGAGTTAAATCATCTTTAGGAGCATCTTCAACCGTTCCAATTTTACTTAATAAAGTTTTTATTGCAACTTCTTCTTCTCCTTTTGAAAGATGAATTGGTTTATGCATCTCTTTAATTGTTGTATCAATATGAGAATTATCAACAACTTCTTCAATCTCTACTTTAGTAATTATTCCGGGAACTTCCTCTCTATGCCCATCACCGTGATTATCATAATACCCTGCACCATTTCCAAAACCTTCTTTGAAATTCTGTCCTGAAGATTTTAGAATAGTCTTTAATTCAGCAATTGGCATAACCGGGAAATAACGAGCAAATAATAAATATAACACGAAGAATAAGCCCATTGTACCAACATAAACACCTATATCAACCCAAGTAGGATGGAAATATGACCACGCAGAAGGTACATAATCTCTGTGTATTGAAGTTACGATAATTACAAAACGTTCAAACCACATCCCTGTATTTACAACAAGAGACAGGACAAAAGTAAAAATTAGACTTCTTCTTAACCTTCTAAACCAAAAGAATTGAGGGGATAACACGTTACAAGTCATCATAGAGGCATAAGCCCACCAATAAGGACCGGTAGCTCTATTTAAGAAAGCATAAGCCTCATATTCTACACCTGAATACCAAGATATAAACAACTCTGTTATATACGCGACCCCAACAATAGAACCGGTTACCATAATCACAATATTCATATACTCAACATGTTTGGTATGAAGGTAAGCCTCTAAGCGAAATGCTTTCCTTAAAACTAACATCAACGTTTGTACCATTGCAAAACCAGAGAACACAGCACCAGCAACAAAATAAGGAGGAAATATTGTAGTATGCCAACCTGGAATAATCGAAGTAGCAAAGTCAAAAGACACGATAGAGTGTACTGAGAACACAAGCGGTGTCGCTAAGCCAGCTAAAACCAAAGATACAACCTCAAAACGATTCCACTGTTTTGCTGAACCACTCCATCCAAAACTCAAAACACCATAAGCTCTTTTAGCAACTTTTGTTGTAACTCTATCTCTAATCGTTGCAAAATCAGGAATCAAACCAATATACCAAAATACTAAACCTACAGAGAAGTATGTCGAAATAGCAAACACATCCCAAAGTAATGGA
Organism: Flavobacteriales bacterium; assembly: GCA_026993705.1. Taxonomy (GTDB): domain Bacteria; phylum Bacteroidota; class Bacteroidia; order Flavobacteriales_D; family Parvicellaceae; genus S010-51. The sequence continues at coordinate 9,007 of JALWSJ010000269.1, read as the reverse complement.
GAATTAAAATTCACCCATAAAGAACCAAATTGATTAGGTAAAGGAAAAACCCAATATCCAACCCATAATCGTCCCATGTGTATTAATGGAAATAGCCCCGCCATCATTACGGCAAAAATTGTCATCGCCTCAGCAGCACGGTTTATTGCCATTCTCCATTTTTGACGAAAAAGTAAAAGCACGGCAGAAATCAACGTTCCCGCGTGACCAATACCAACCCACCAAACGAAGTTTGTAATATCCCAAGCCCACTCAACGGTCTTATTCAACCCCCATGTACCAACACCTATTCCTAATAGATAAACGATACAACCAACTCCCCACAGACCAAATAAAGCGAATATAGTAATCAAAATATACCAGCCTTTTGGTGCTTTACTCTCAATCGGACGAATAATATCATCCGTAATGTCTCTGTAAGATTTATCCCCTAATATTAGAGGTATCCTGATGTCTGACTCTTTGTGCATCTAAATTGTTTTTTAATTGCAAATAATTACTATTTTCTACTAATATTTATTAATGTCCATGTTTATCTTCTCCATGAGCATCACTATGCGACTCTTCATGATGAGCTAATTGCTCAGACTCCTCAATGTTATTCACTTTTACTTGATACCAAACATTTGGTTTAATGCCAATTTCTTCTAACGCTTGATAAGCTCTATCTTGCTCAGAAAGCCCTCTTACCTCTGAGGTTTTATCATTCCAATCTCCAAAAGAAATACTATCTGTTGGACAAGCATCTGAACAAGCAGGAACTACATCTCCATCAACTAAAACTCTTCTTTCTTTTTTGGCATTCAATTTACCTTCTTGGATTCTTTGAACACAGAAAGAACATTTTTCCATTACCCCTCTTGAACGAACAACTACGTCAGGATTTAATACCAATCTTGCAGTTTCATCGTGTGTTGGATTAACGTTATCAAATTTCTTATAGTCTCTATAATTAAACCAGTTAAAACGTCTTACTTTATAAGGACAGTTATTACCACAGTATCTTGTACCGATACAACGGTTATAAGCCATCATATTTAACCCTTCATTACTGTGAGTTGTTGCAGCAACAGGACAAACCGTTTCACAAGGAGCATGATTACAATGATGACACATCATCGGCATAAATACAACCGAAGGATTATCTTCCGGTATTTCTAATTTATCGTAACTAAAATCATGTTCACGAGGATTGTGTATATAAGCTTCTTTATTCGCATCTTCATCCGAAGAGAAATATCGATCCATTCTCAACCAATGCATATCACGAACTCGTCTTACTTCATCTTTACCTACAACAGGTACGTTGTTTTCTGAATGACAAGCTACTATACAAACACCACATCCATTACAAGAAGTCAAATCAATTGACATTCCCCATCTATGTCCAACATTTTCAACAGGATGCTCCTCCCAAAGTGAAAAATCATTAGGGTCTTTATGAACTTCATGCCCTTTTTGGTGAATGTGTAACTGGTGTTTATGATTATAAGTTGCTTTATCTCCTGTCAAAAAGGTATTTAAAGTAGTTTCTTTAACAATTGAGTCTCTTCCCATCACCGTATGATGAGTTTGAGTACACGCCATATAATAACGTTCCCCTTCAGACAAAGTAAAAGAAGCTACATTGTGATAAGCTACTTCCCCATTAACAAACTCCGTAAATTTATAAGAATTCTCGCCTATAGGTTTTTTATTCCCGTTTTCGTCTAACTCATATTCTCCTGATTGGTCTAATCGGACTTGAAAAGCAGCTTTTCCTATATCCTCTTGATTAGCTCCTCGACCATACCCTAATGCTATTCCAACAGTTCCAACTTTTTGTCCGGGTGCAGGTACAATTGGTAATTTTATTGTCTTTTCACCAACAGTTATAGTTCCAACATAAGCTTTATCTTCCTGACCCAAGTGTACTCCGTCCCACTTTGACTTTTCTGTTCCATCAAGTCCAAAATACTTATAACAATCAGTTGGAGCCATGGTGATATAATTATCCCAAGTAACTTTAGTCATGGCATCTGGCAATTCTTGTAACCAAGGGTTTGCAACATATTGTCCTTCTCCCATTTCTACTTTAGGATACATAACCACCTCAAATTCACCTGTTTTTGAAGCTAACTCCTTAATTCCCCTTACAGCCGAACCAGTCGTGTCATTGAAATTTACAGCAGTTACAGGTGCTGAATACGAATCTGCCGAGCCATTATGAACAGCCCAATTCCAATATTCATCAAAGCTCGTATATTTTGATTGTTTCGAGAAACCGTATTTATTCCAAGCATCTCGTAAATACTTGTAATAAGCTTTACTTTCTCTCCCTCCACGTTTTGCTTTACCAGCTAACACCAATAAAGTATCTTGAAACTGTCTAGTATCGTAAAGTGGACGAATAACAGGTTGTTGAATACTGTATTCTCCTAATCTTGGATTTAAATCATTCCAAGACTCTAAATAATTATGCGTCGGACAATTATATTTACAAAGAGCTCCTGTTTCATCTCTATATTCTGAGAAAGAAACCGTTAATGGTATGTTTTTTAGTACTTCACCAAACTCTATTCCGTTTGGCAACGTATAAACAGGGTTAACACCATACATCAACAAAGCTTCAACCTTTCCAGCTTGAACATCTTTTACTAAAGTTTCAACTTCAGCATCATTACCTTGTTTTACGTTAAGAGGATTATCTAAATCTATTGTCTTACCGTAATTACCAAGTGCGTTGTTGATTGCATTAACAATTACTTGAATGGATTTATTATTTGTTCCGGCAACAACTAAAGATTCGCCTTTAGCCGATTTTAAATCTTTTCCTATTTTAGAAGCTACAGCTTTAATATTTTCAGGAATTTCAACACCTAAATCTTTTCCGGTTACTTCTTTTAGAATAGCTGCAGCAACAAGACCATGTTCTGAAGGTTTAATCGGAGTACGAACATCAGCATTAGCTCCCGTCAAACTGTAAACCGAATCAAAATGGTAATGCTTAGACATCCAACCATTTTCAGGCTTTCTCGTTTCAGCATAATCTACATTAAACCTTGTCGGCATAATCCAATTTGCCATGAAGTCAGCATCGATAGCTACGACTACTTTTGCTTTATCAAAATGATAATCAGGAATCACATTCTTCCCAAAACTTTCAGCGTTGGCATTTCGAATAGCAGAATAAGAGATGGCATCGTATTGTACATGTTTCACATCTGCTGAACCGGCTACCTCTTCAACCTTTTGAACTCCATCTTCTCCCAATACAGGATTACCGTTCTCATCGAAAATCGGAGTAGATTTACTACCACCGAATTCAGAAATAAACTCCTCAATCAACAACTTTGTTGAGGGACTGATAATTGTATTTGTCAACAAACGAATCTTCCCACCTTTATCTGCTATCGCTTTTAACTTTGACTTAATAGCTTTATCAACATCTGACCATGTCGTTTCAACTCCGTCAGCATAAGCTCCCTTTAAACGAGAACCATTATATAAGTTCAATACAGAAGCTGCAATTCTAGGCGTCAAACCACCCTTAGCATATCCGTAACTTTTATTTCCTTTAATCCAAATTGGTCGTCCTTCTCTTGTTTTTACTAATACGTTAGCAAAATCATTACCATCGTAAAATGTACTTGCGTACCAATTCGCAACACCAGGCGTAATATCCTCTGGCTTATCAACGTAAGGTATAGCTTTAATTACCGGAGCTTCACAAGAAGCTAAGGTTGCTGCAGCTACTCCAAAACCTAAAAACTTAAGAAAATCTCTTCTTCCCGTCTTAAAATCAGCGACTCCCTCATCCCCTAAAAACTCTCCAACAGGTAAATCCTCCTGAAACTCTTTATTGCTTTTTTCGACAAACTCAGGTGTTTGATGCTTTTCATCTAACCCTTTCCAGTATGTTTTATTCATACTCATGCTTTTGCTTCTTTACGTTAATTTATATTAATAATGACATTTAGCACATTCCCATCCACCTAACTCACGTACAGTAACTTTGTCATCTTCTAAAATTCTTTTCATTACATCCGGGCGATTTTTCAATCGTTCATGTAACTCATTATAATAATCAGACTTCGTTAAATCAACAGTCTTTTTATTATGACACTCTAAACACCATCCCATTGTCAATAATGGTTTTTCAAGAGCAATAATATTATTATCGGTTTTCGCCAACTCATTGATTTCTTCATTGGTAGAAACACGACCTAAAGTATATGTCTTAACATCACCATGACATTGACGACAATCTAAATTTGCTGTATTTGGATTCACGTGTTGAGCATGACTAAAAAATACATGATCAGGCATATTGTGAGCCTTATTCCAAACGATAGGTTCACCCTCTATAATATTCCCTTCTGCATCTCTATTGTAGTCATTTTTATCAGGATTATACCCCGCTGCTGCATACAATTTAGCTATTTCTTCCGTTCCGGTAGTAGAACCTTCCGGCACCATTCTATGGCAATTCATACACACATTCGTTGTTGGAATTCCGGCTGTTTTTGATTTTTGTGCAGAATTATGACAATACTTACAATCTATCCCCATATCTCCGGCATGCAACTTATGTGAGTACTTAATCGGCTGCGAAGGTTGGTAATCCGAAACAACCCCAACGCTATATCCCTTCTGGAATAAATCCACACATACCGCCAAGACAACCACAATAAACAAAAACAAAGACAACTTCCAATTCCTGTAAATCCACGCATCGACTCGCTCTTTCATAGTACCACCAACTTCCAATTCTCTCCCTTCTTTTTCCGCAACAGCCTGCAATAATAATTTCTTAACAGAAACAGCCGCATAAATAACCACCAATCCAACAACCAAGAAAACAGACAACCAAAGCACATAATTCGTTTTAGGCTCTTCCTTCTTAACCTCAGTAGCATCGCTTGTCGCCACTTTTTTCTTAGGAGCTTCATACGAATCAGCATAATCCAAAATTGCCTTAACCTGCTCTTTCGTTAAACTTTGAGGAGGCATCTGCATCTTACTGAAATCAGCCACCTCTTTCGCCCTCTTAGACTTACCGCTCTCAATCAACGCAACCGGATCTTTCACCCATTCATAGATTAAATCTCCTTCTCCAGCCTCTTCCCAAAGAGCTCTAGCTCCTTTCAACTTAGGCCCTGTCGAGTTCTTATCAATCTTATGACAAGCTCCACAATTAGCTTTAAACAATGCCGCTCCATCCTCCTGTGCCTGACCGCTCGAAACCGCCGAAAGCACCAATAATGAAAGCCCTAACGTCTTTAATTTATTTATCCATTTAATCTTCATGCCTATATTTTAAGCTTTTTTAACAAACGCAAAAGTAACACTTGACTTTTTATCTCATCCATTTTTGTCATAAAATTGTCCTTAACTGACTTAATTTAGAATTATTTTAAATAAGAACAAAAAAGAATAAAGCAGAACTAAAAGTCGCATCTATAAAACGATAAAATTAAACTATTCTATTTGGGCGTTCCCTTTCGCGAATAAAATAAAGGTTTTACCGTTTATTTTACTCGCGAAAGGTCGGGCTATCACTACTCGCTTTTTTTGCTTGCAAACAGCAAGCAAGCAAAAAAGAGCTCAAACAAGCCGTTCTATCCCTAACGTGTGTGGAATTGGAGAAGATAAATTAAATTTTGGGCTTCTTAGACGATGAAAAATTCTTTTGCATATGCTCAAAGCGACAAAAATTAGGCATAATTATTTCAAGAGAACAGTTTATTTCTATTACTTTGCATATTCCTTTTGAAAGAGGGTGCGAAAAACTTTTAACCAAAGAAAATTACAACGATGAAGAATATCTCAATTATACTATTTACGCTTTTTATATCAAGTGTATATTCTCAAAACGAAAACTGGAAACTATTTCCTTCTACGGAGAAGAAAGAAGCATCCGCCATCAATCTAAACGCATTAGACACAACAACGCGAGTAATCAACACCGACTTGTCTTTCGATAAAAATGGAATCGTTACCGTCCATCAACCTGCCGATATTGATTCGCTTACACAATTCCACAAAAACAATCCATACATACTTGGATATACTGTACAATTGGAAGTGAGCCAACAAAACTCCAAAATTAGAGATGCAAGGTATAAAATATTAAAAATTCAACCCGATGTTCATTTAGAAGAGACCTACATTGCACCCAATACCTATTTGTACGGTGGAGCTTTCTACGATAGGAACGATGCTTATGAATTTAAACATTTTATTCAACAATCATTTCCGAACGCAATTGTTATTTCCAAAAAGATGCAATTACCACCCTTGGAACAAACCATCATAAAAAGAGAGGAAAAACAATGAATATCCTAGTTACAGGTGGAGCAGGTTTTATAGGCTCACATACAGTTGTCGAGCTTTTAGAAGCTGGACACAACGCCATCATCATAGATGATTTTAGAAATTCTACCCCTAGTGTTATTGACAATATTGAAAAAATAACAGGAAAACGTCCGACTCTGTATAAGATAGATTGCAATAACACAACAGAATTATCAGCTGTTTTTAGAAAAGAAAAAATAGATGGTGTTATCCATTTTGCTGCAGATAAAGCTGTAGGCGAATCTGTTAAAAACCCGCTGAAATATTACAAAAATAACATCGGAGGTTTGGTTTCTGTAACTGAAGTAATGAAAGAACACAATTGTAATACACTTGTTTTTTCTTCTTCATGTACGGTTTACGGAAATCCTGAAGTCGTACCTGTTAGTGAAAGTGCCTCGATTCAACCTGCACACTCTCCTTACGGATATACAAAACAAGTTTGCGAACGCTTAATTCAAGATGTTTATACAAGCGACAATAGTTTTAAGGCGTCAATCCTACGATATTTTAACCCAATAGGAGCTCACCCAAGTGGTTTGATTGGGGAACTACCCATTGGAACCCCAAATAATCTAGTTCCATACATCACACAAACAGCTATCGGTATTCGAGAAGAATTGACCGTTTTTGGAAACGACTACAACACCCCTGACGGAAGTTGTATCCGCGATTATATCCATGTAGTAGATTTAGCAAAGGCTCATGTAAAAGCCCTAGAGAAATTAAGCCATTCTGAACATATTCTCGACATTTTTAACATTGGGACAGGCAACGGTGCGTCAGTCTATGATATTATTAAGACCTTTGAAAAAGTAACAGACAGCAAACTTAATTACAAAGTAGGAAAAAGAAGGGAAGGTGATGTTGAACGCGTTTACGCCGATAATAAAAAGGCGATACAGGAGCTAAACTGGAAACCTAAATACACAATTGATGATGCCTTAATGCATGCTTGGAACTGGGAACAAAATATTAGAAAATGAAGGCCTATTTATTTACCGTTTTAATTAGTTTAATGTGTTTAACCTTTTATTCACAAGGCATTTTAAGCTATTTTAAAATAACAGCTGACGATGCCCATACCGAACGTTTTGACCGTATAGCTATAGACATAAAATCGGATCAATGGTTACACACTCCTAAGTATATTTATACAAAGTGGTACTCCATAGGAGTAGCAGCTTATTTGTATAAAGACATTCCTTTGAATGAAAAAAGTAATCTTGCTTTTGCTTTTGGTGTAGGTGTTAGCTCTGACAATATTCACCACAACGGAACATTTGTAACGACCACCATTGCCAATAAAAAATATACCGACTTAATTCCTTACGATAAAGAG
>JALWSJ010000269.1:0-1319 GCA_026993705.1 Flavobacteriales bacterium | reverse complement strand
TTTAAACCTTCTATTAATAAAATAACTCTCAATTATATTGATGTTCCTTTTGAGCTTAGGTTTAGAACGATGAATAAGAGCAGGGAAGAAAGAAGAAAATTTAATTTTAGGTTTTACCCTGGTTTTAAAGTAGGTTATATGCTTGGAAACCATACTAAGCTTGTTACACCTGCTACAAAGATAAAGGTATATAGAACAGCTAATGTACTTCCTTATCGCTATGGTCCAACTCTTAGAATTGGTTTTAATAAAATCTCTTTTGTTGCTTTTTATTCCTTAACAGGAATTTTTGAATCAGGGAAAGGGGTGGAATTGAATACGTTTTCCATTGGGATTTCTTGGCTTAGATTCTAAAGATAAGTCTGTTTTCTTGTATATTTCTTCATAAAAATTTTCCATAGCTGGGGCGTGCAAAATTTTTATTCATCGTCTGAGAACTACAAACTCCACTTTCTTACACTTATTTCATTACGCGTTAGGGATAGGAACGGCATCCTTTTGTCCTCCCTCCTTTTGGAGGGCAAAAGATATAGTGGATAGCCCGACCCATTTTTACAAAAGACACATTTAGCGATAGCGGTATGTGTCTTTTGTAAAAATGGGGAACGCCCTAATCATTCTTATATTTATTCTTTTTTTTGAGTGGTTCTTTTCCTGCTAACACCAAAACAAACTCTCCTTTTGGGGCTTGTTTTTCGAAATACTGACGTACTTGCTCTACTGTGCCTCGTATGGTTTCTTCATATAGTTTTGAAATTTCACGGCTTGCACTGCATTGACGCTCCTTTCCAAATATTTCCCCGAACTCAGTAAGTGCTTTAACAACACGATAGGGAGACTCGTAAAACACCATTGTCCGTTCTTCTTCGATTAGCTGTTCTAAACGTTTTTTTCGTCCTTTTTTATGCGGTAAAAATCCTTCAAATACAAACCTATCGCAAGGCAAACCGCTAGAAACCAAAGCTGGCACAAAGGCAGTTGCTCCGGGCAACACCTCAACTTCTACATTATTCTCCACACAGGCTCGTACCAATAAAAAACCAGGGTCGGAGATTGCTGGAGTACCTGCATCGCTGACTAGGGCGAAATGTGCCTCAGTGCTTTTTAATTCGCTTATCAACTGCTCAACGATTTTATGCTCGTTGTGCAAATGATATGAACGCTTAGGGGTTTCTATCTCAAAGTGTTTGAGCAATTTTCCAGACGTACGCGTATCTTCTGCCAATATCAAATCAACCTCTTTTAATACCTTTATTGCTCTAAAGGTGATATCTTCTAGATTGCCTACTGGTGTAGGAACTACGGTTAATTTACCCATA
>JALWSJ010000268.1 GCA_026993705.1 Flavobacteriales bacterium | reverse complement strand
AACGCCGTAATGGTCGGGCTATCACTACTCGCTTTTTTTGCTTGCAAACAGCAAGCAAGCAAAAAAGAGCTCAAACACGCCGTTCTATCCCTAACGCAGATGAGGTAAGTGCAAAGAAAATGGAATTTAGTGTTCTTAGATGATGAATATTTTATTTGCATAGCCCCAGCTATGGAAATAAAATATGAAGAAATATAAGGATACTAAAAACATTTTATTGTGCTTAGATTAACTGTGTTAGGGATACCAATCCCTAACGCAGAAGTAAGACAAATTTACCTCACAACCAAAATTACAAGTAATAACACAATATATTACGTAGAGTTTCCCTCATTGTCAACAACAAGTTTTTAGTAAAAGAACTCAACAAATTATGAACAAATTAAAATTATGCGTATCTTCGGACAAACGAAAGTATGGATTATGAATTTTGAGATAAAAAAACACAACGATTTCGCAATAATAGAATCTAAAGTCGATAAATTGGATTCTTTGGTTGCACCTGAATTAAAAGCTGCCTTGGTTGCTTTGGGAAAAACGGATTTTAATAATATTATTGTAAACCTGAACGATACCAAATATTGTGATTCTTCCGGATTAAGTGCTTTGTTGGTAGGAAACCGTTTGAGTAAAGCCAACAACGGAGTGTTCGTCATTTGTTCATTACAACCTTCTGTAAATAAAATGATAGAAATTTCGCAATTGCATACAATTCTCAATATCGAAGAAAATGAACCTAAAGCAGTTGATTTTGTGTTAAACTCAAAATAATGAGTAACATACCCTATTATATCATAGAACCAAAAGTAAAAAAAGTACCTTTTGTTCTTAGTGTACCGCATTGTGGAACACAATTTCCCGACGAACTAAAATCTCACTATAATTCAAAGTTGATTCAACAACCCGATGATACCGATTGGTTTGTTGAACGCCTCTATAATTTTGCTTCCGATTTGGGGATAACCATAATTTATGCAAAATACAGCCGTTGGGTCATTGACTTAAATCGCTCTCCCGAAAGTAAACCCCTCTACAATGATGGACGAATTATCACATCACTCACTCCAACGACAGATTTTTTCGGAAACAACTTATATGTTGATAAACAATTTGAGCCCAACGAAAAAGAAGTAAACAGAAGAGTAGAAAAATATTATAAACCATATTACGAAAAAATAACACAATTTTTATCCGACTTACAGCAAGAATATAAACATGTTTTGCTTTGGGATGCTCATTCCATAAGAACTTATGTTCCCACAATTCGAAAAGAAAATTTTCCCGATTTAATACTGGGGAACAATGATGAGCAATCAGCACATAAAAGTTTAATTCAAACAGCTTATCAAGGATTAAAAAAGTCAGCTTATCAAGTCAATCATAATTCGCCATTCAAAGGCGGTTACATTACACGTTATTTCGGTAATCCCGAAAATAACGTCCACGCCTTACAACTAGAGATGGTTAAATCACTTTATATGCAAGCAAATGAGTTGACCTTTGATGAACAAAAGGCAGAACAAGTTAGAGAAATACTAAAACCAACTTTTCGCCAATTGATAGACCAATTAGGTGAATTATAATTTGTCGTTTATGCTGTAGAGATGGCAACGAAATTAAATTTTCAAGTAACCCTTTTTTATATTCTGCGTTAATTGACCATGTTTTTCCTGTTTTTTATTTCGATTTTTGTAGCGGAGGCAACGAGCCAAGTCGATTATCCGGTTTTTGAAAATGCCTCACGTCTATATTCCGACTCATTATGGATTGCAAAATACGAAGTAAGCAATAAAGAGTACTTAGCATTCGTACAACAACTAAACAACAAAGAATTAGAGCCATACGATTCACTTTGGTTGGCTATTCCCGATAAACAAAAAGCCTACGAAGATTATTATTTCAGACATCCGTCGTATCAAAACTATCCGGTTGTAAATATTTCTTACGAGCAAGCACAGCGTTTTTGTCAATGGAAAAGCAAACAGTTAGATTCATTATATAAAGCGTACAAAATAACCGTTCGTTTACCGACCGAAGAAGAATGGGAAGATGCGGCCTTAGGAGGTTTGCCGGATTATCAAATCTATCCGTGGCAAGAACATTCATTAAGAATAAAAGAAGGCAAACAAAAAGGAATGTTTCGTTGTAATTTCAGAGATAAGAGCAACGAAATTTATTTTATAAAAAACAAAAAGTACATCAAAGAAGAGCCAACCGTTCCCGTTACAGCATACAACCCCAATAAAACAGGTTTGTATAATGTTTGCGGAAACGTAGCGGAACTCGTTCAAAATGATAAAATAACCAAAGGAGGAAGTTGGAATTCTTTTCCCGAATACTTAAACATTCACGCAAAAGAAGAACAAACGGCTCCAAGTCCGTTTGTCGGGTTTAGATACGTTATAGAAGTAAGAAGTTTAGTACCTTAGCGAAATCATGATAAAAAGAATTTTAACAATTTTGTTTTTCTTTAGTGCGGTAATATCGGCAAAGGCTCAAGAAAATATAAATCTCCAAACTATAGATTCTCTTATTTTTGTAGAAGTGAATAACTTACGCCTAAAAAAGAACAGGTTACCATTAAAAATAGCTGTTCCGTTAGAAAAAGCTGCTCATTACCACTCGAACTGGATGTCTGCAAAACATAAATTATCACATATAGAAAACAAAAAAGATCTAAAAACCCCCGATAAACGCGTTCTGAAATTTGGAGGGAATTATACGTTTGTAGGAGAAAATGTAGCTTATTTATTCTATGATGCCAATAAGACTGAGCAAGAAATTGCGAAAGAATTTGTTTCAATATGGCAACATTCCAAAGAACATTATAAAAATATGATAAACCGTACCTTTATATTGACGGGGATAGCCGTAAGTTTCGACAGCGAAAAACAAAGAATATACGCAACACAAGTATTTGCAAAGCCATGAAAGAAATAGATTTAGTAGTAATAGGCGGAGGAGCTGCAGGCTTTTTTGGAGCGATTAACTTTGCAGAGAAAAAACCTGACACTTCTGTACTCATACTTGAGAAAAGCAACCGTTTGTTGAGTAAGGTGAAAATATCCGGCGGGGGTCGATGCAACGTAACCCACGCTTGTTTTATTCCAAAAGATTTGGTGAAGTTTTATCCGCGAGGGAATAAAGAACTCTTAGGTCCATTTCATAAATTTATGACAGGCGACATGATGGAGTGGTTGGAAAACAAAGGAGTAGCCTTAAAAATAGAAGACGATAATCGTGTTTTTCCTGCATCCAACGATTCTCAAACCATTATTGATAGTTTCTTAAACGAAAGCAAGCGGTTGAAAATCCAAATTAAAACGCAACAAACAGTAACCGATTTCTATCCAGAAGGAACAGGCTGGAACATAAAGACCTTAAATACAATCTACAAAGCAAAGAATATCTTACTCGCAACTGGAGGAAACAGCAGGATAATACAAGAACAACTCAATAAGTTGGGAATCAAAACTCTTCCTAATATCCCCGCGTTATTTACCTTTAATACCAAAGATATTCGCCTCAAAGATAGAGCAGGACTAGTCGTTCCGCAAGCCACTATAAAAATAGCCGGAACTAAGTTAAAAGAAAGCGGAGCTTTATTAATAACCCATCGTGGTATTAGTGGTCCCGCGGTACTGAAATTGTCCTCTGTCGGAGCTGTTCCGTTATACGACAAAAACTACAAATTTACAGCCTTGATAGATTGGGTTATACCTTACGATGCTAAAGAAATAAAAGAAACTTTTACCACCCTTCAAGCAGAACATCCTAAAAAACACATTATCAACACACCTTTATTTGATTTACCCAAAAAGATGTGGAGTTCATTGGTTGCTTATACAAAAATATCTAACGGTAAAACATGGGGAGAAATTGGTAAAAAAGACCTGAATAGATTAACCGAGGTGCTTAAAAATTCACAAATACAAATCAACGGCAAAAACACCAATAAAGAAGAATTTGTAACCTGTGGAGGAGTTGATTTAAAAGAAATGGATTTCATCCGCTTTTCGACTAAAAAATATCCTAACCTGTTCATCGCAGGCGAACTATTAAACATAGATGCACTTACAGGCGGTTTTAATTTTCAAGCCGCGTGGACAGGAAGTTATATCGCATCTCAAAATATTGAAGTGTAATACCATTTTAATTTTGAAACGAGCCGAAAGAAAGCGTTTTTTGATTCCTTATCTTTCTTCATAGGGTGCTATGCAAAGGTTTTTTTCATCGTCTAAGAAAATTAACTTTCTATCCGCCAATTTCACTCGCGTTAGGGACTATTAAGCGACTGTGTAAAAAACAGTTGAGTTTTTGAGCTAACGTAAAAATATTTACAATTTAATAATTGTTTGATTATCAATATTTTATTTTACGTTAGTTGGAATCCCTAACACGTGCTGAATAGAAGTACATAAAGTGTTTTTATTTCCTTTATCCTGCTTCATAAAATATTTCCATAGCTCGGCTATGCAAATATTTTCTTCATTGTCTAAAGA
>JALWSJ010000267.1 GCA_026993705.1 Flavobacteriales bacterium | reverse complement strand
GCTATATATAAAGAACAGTGTAAAAGAAAAGAATTAACCGAAGAAGAGTGGATTGAAGCGATGGTTCAATATCCCAAATTGATTGAACGCCCAATCGTAGTTAAGGATGATAAAGCCGTAATAGGAAGACCGTTAGAAAATGTAGAAAAGTTGTTTGAATAAATTTGACTCAATGAATATTCAAAAATTACATCAACTTTTTCTCGACTCAAACGGTGTCTGTACTGATACAAGGAAAATATCTGAAGGAGCCATCTTTTTTGCTCTGAAAGGCGATAATTTTAATGGAAATAAATACGCTAAAGAAGCTATAGATAAAGGTTGCAAATATGCAGTAGTCGATCAAGAGGAATTTGCTGTTGGTGATGCTTTTATTTTGGTGAAAGATGTGTTGAAAACATTACAGGATTTAGCTGCTTTTCATAGAAATCAATTCGATATTCCTGTTTTGGGGATTACAGGTAGTAATGGTAAAACAACAACAAAAGAACTAATAGGAGCTGTTTTAAAAAAGAAATATAAGGTTTTGGTTACCGAAGGTAATTTAAACAATCATATTGGTGTTCCATTAACTTTGTTAAATCTTAATGCTTCTTATCAATTTGCTATTATAGAAATGGGAGCCAATAAGCTGTTAGACATTAAAGAATTAGTAGGAATCGCTCAGCCTACTTATGGAATTATAACCAATATCGGTAGTGCTCATTTAGAAGGTTTCGGTTCGTTGTTGGGAGTTATAAAAACAAAGAAAGAACTCTTTGATTATCTGGAAGAAAATGATGGTATAATTTTCTACAACAACGATGATGATGTCTTAAATAATATTCTTCCGCCACATATAGAAAGCATCGGTTACGGAACTCAAAAAGGCTTTGTAACGGGAGAATTAATAAAACTTACTCCTTTTGTAGAATTTAGATGGCGTTTTAAAACAAGTTATACTTCTCCAATTTTACGAACCAAATTAGTAGGAAAATATAATTTCATTAATTTTTTAGCTGCTGTTTGTATCGGGAAGTATTTTAAAGTTGATAATGATAAAATATGTAACGCCTTAGAGAGTTATACACCAACCAACAATCGTTCACAAATTACTCAAACCGAAAACAACACACTTATAGTAGATTGTTACAATGCTAATCCAACCAGTATGCAATCGGCTCTGGAAAGTTTTACGGCTATTGAGCATCCTAACAAAATTGCTGTTTTAGGAGATATGCTTGAGTTAGGAGCGTATTCAAAAGAAGAGCATAAAAAAGTAGTTGATTATTTGAATAAAAATCAAATTGCTAATTTTTTGGTTGGAGAAGAATTTAATCAATTAACTACCAAAAATAGCTCTACTTTTAAGACAAGTAACGAATTAGTGAATTACATTAAACAAAATCCTATTGCTCAGGCATTGGTTTTACTAAAAGGCTCAAGAGGTATTCAATTAGAAAAGCTGATTGAAGTGCTTTAAACTAAATTACGGTTTTATAAGAATACATATGCAACCTTTTGTATAACTTTGTAGTCGTAGGATTGGCTAGAAAATATTATCCGATAAACGTATGGACTTGTCATGCGTTAGGGATAGAACGGCGTGTTTGAACTCCTTTTGTGTTGTTGCACTTATGCAACACAAAAGAGTGAGTAGTGATAGCCCGACCATTACAGCGTTAAAAAGTGGTGTAGTGCAACGAAACCGCTTCTTTATGCTGTAATGGGAACGCCCGAATTATATATAAATAAATACAAAACACAAAATAATGAAAACTCTTTTTGCCTTTGTTTCTGCTCTTGCGATAGGTACATTTTCTTTGGCTCAGAATTTAGTACCTAATAACAGTTTTGAAAACAAGACACAGTGTCCGGTTGGTCCGGGGGAAATTACTTCGGCTATCGGTTGGTCTAATCCCGATACTTCTACGGCTGATTATTTTAACGTTTGTAATACGGGGAGTTTTCCGCTTCCTTCTTTGAGTGTTCCGAGTAATATTATGGGCTATCAACAAGCTCGAACCGGTGTTGCTTATGGGGGGATTATTTGTAATGAAGTTGTTAATTTTCCACCTTTGCCTGCTTTTGAAGATGATTATAGGGAGTATTTACAGATTCAATTAACTTCTCCTTTGGTAGCGGGGCAGGAATATAACATTGAGTTTTATTGGAGCTTGGCTAATAATTCTACGCACTATGTTGAGGAGCTGGGAGTTTATTTATCGAATACTCACACTTTCTTGCAACAAAATACGGCTTTACCTTTTACACCTCAGGTTTCTGTTAGCGGAACGCCTTTAAATGATACGGTTAACTGGGTGTTATTTAGTCAGCCTTATACGGCTGTGGGAGGGGAGGAATATATTATTATTGGTAATTTTAATGACCCAGCCAACACGACATCGGGGACTACCGGAGTGCCTTCTAATATAAATACGGGTGGCGACCATGCTTATTACTATATCGAAGATGTGAACGTAAGTCCTGCAACTTGTTTTGAGATTGAAAAAATATTGGTAGATGCTTGCGGTTCGCCGGAAGGTCAAAACGAAATGCTTACTTTTAGAGTAGGTAATCAAGACCTAAATGTTAATGATTTAACCGTTACATGGCCTAGTACTAACCCATGGGGAGGAATCATACAAAACGCTCAAACCGCACAGTTAGTTAGTGATTTAAACGCTACCATTACAGCTTGCGGTCACTTAATTGAACCAACTGGTGGGATTTTACCTGCCGGAAGTGAGGTGTTATTAATTACTGGTCCTAATTTTGACCCTCTAGCTCATTCCTTTGCTAATTTAAATGATACGTTAGTTGTTATTGTTCAAAATTCTAACGCTACGGGAGGGCACTTTGCCAATTACAATGCAAGTGGAGGAACACGAACATTAACGATGTCATTTAGTAATCCTAACGGATGTTCAGATGTTGTTTCTTACGAAAGAGATTTATTGGTCAATCAAAATGGGGGATATGGAGGTACTTCAAGTCTTAAAGATGGAGCCTTCGTTAGTTTCACGGCTGACGGTACGCCAACGTATGATAATTTAGGGTGTCAAATTCCTGCGGGCTTGCTCAGTATCGATGTTACAGCTAGTACGACGTCTGCCTGCAACGGCGATACTTTAGTATTAACAGCTAACGTGCAAGGTTCTTTTAGTGTTGTTACATGGCACTCTACGGGGGGAACTTTCCCTAATGGAAATGCAGGAGTTAATCCAAATTTTGTTGTTACAGCTAATAGTCCGTTCTATATATATGGTGGTGTGATTTCTAATTGTAACGATACGATTTATGACAGTGTGCAAATCAATATTAGCAACACCGCTCCAATCGTTAGCGTTTCTGCGAGTAACGATACTCTTTGCTCGGGACAAAACGTGACGTTGACAGCAAGTGGAGCAAGTAGCTACGAATGGAGCAACGGTTCTACGTCTAATCCATTAATGATTACTTCCGGAGGTAATTATTGGGTAGTAGGACATTCAGGATGCGGAAGTGATACGGCTCATATTTCTATCTATGAAATGAGTGCACCTACACCTATTTCTACGACTTCGCCTTTAATTTCTTGCGACAGCAACGCCTTACACCAAGAGGATTTAAGTAATTATACTTGCGAGAGTTGTACCGTCCAATGGAGCGACGGCAGCAACGGAACTACGTTTAGTACAACAGAACAAAATTATACGCTCACTATTAGTAATTATTGCGGAACAATAAACGTGAATTACAACTATGATGTTTATGAAGTAAATGCCGATATTTCTGTTCAAGATTCCATCGGAGAAGCCCCGTTTGTTCCCGTTTTTCAAAATAATAGCACGGGAGCTACAGCTTACACCTGGGATTTTGGAAACGGATTAATAGGAACTACTCCGAGCACTTCTTATGAAACCCCAGGTGAATATCTTGTTACATTAGTCGCGTTTAACAATTACTGTAGCGATGCTGATTACCAGACAATAATCGTAACGGGAACTCCTGTAGTCATTATTCCGAATATCTTTTCACCGGACAATAACAGTATTAACGATGAGTTTAAAATTACAACCGAAGGTGTAAAAGACCTAAATGGAACAATCTATAATCGTTGGGGAAGAAAAGTTCACGAGCTGAAAGGAGTTGATGCAACGTGGAACGGAGCCAAAGCCAGTGAAGGAACTTATTATTACGTTATCAAAGTAGTAGGTATAGACGATTCTATAAAAGATTATACAGGCACTATTCAACTCGTTAGAAAGAAATAATATTTGGGCGTTCCCATTACGGCATTAAAAAGTAAAGTAGTTCCAACTACATTACTTTTCAACGCCGTAATGGTCGGGCTATCCGTTATATCTTTTGGGTTGCATAAGTGCAACAACCCAAAAGGATGCCACTCCTATCCCTAACGCAGAACAAAAAAACAAAACTTGAACTACCGGAACACACAATATTGCTCGCCTTTACAAAAAATAGAAATCCCCCTTTTCAAAGAAAAAGAAGTAAAAGTCTTTGTAAAAAGAGATGATTTGATGCATCATGA
>JALWSJ010000266.1 GCA_026993705.1 Flavobacteriales bacterium | reverse complement strand
GGATTGGTTGTAAATACAAGACCTTAAATTTACATTTTATATTGAGAAAAACAAAAGTACGGAAACAAAAAAAGCAACCTCTTTCGAGATTGCTTTTTGCGCTTCTTCAAGGACTTGAACCTTGGACCCCCTGATTAACAGTCAGGTGCTCTAACCAGCTGAGCTAAAGAAGCATTTTTGACTTGCGGTTGCAAATTTATGTATTTATTTTCTTTCTGCAAGAAAAAATTTAGTTTTTTTTTGATATTATTTTTTTCATTATTGATAATCAATGTATTGCAGTTTTTTTTG
The DNA here is from genome assembly GCA_026993705.1 of Flavobacteriales bacterium. Taxonomy (GTDB): domain Bacteria; phylum Bacteroidota; class Bacteroidia; order Flavobacteriales_D; family Parvicellaceae; genus S010-51. The sequence goes on along the minus strand of JALWSJ010000266.1, from coordinate 4,241 downwards.
CGTTAGGGATAGAAGTGGCATCCTTTTGCCTGCTTGCCTTTATGGCAGGCAAAAGATATAACGGATAGCCCGACCATTACGGCGTTAAAAAGCAGTGTAGTGCAACGGAACTGCTTTTTTATGCTGTAATGGGAACGCCCTAATCTTCAACTATTCCCATTTTCTTTAACAGGAAGGAAGCGTTCATATTTTGGCAAACGCCGTCTTTTATTTTATAGTCGAAGTGCAATTGATTGTCTATGATTTCAGCGTCAAAATAGTGATTGATAACTTGTGGGTATTGGTTGCTAATTTCGCATAACGACAGGTCGTGAGTAGCAATGATTCCCGTAGAACCTGAGCGAACCAAGCGTTCGACAAATTTCTTTGAACCTGCTTCTTTGTCCTTGCTGTTTGTTCCTTTTAAGATTTCGTCTAAAACAATAAAATAGGTATCTTTTTCTATGCAATCTACAATAAATTTTAGTCGTTTTAATTCCGAAAAGAAATAGGATTCATCGTCTTTTAAGGAATCGGAGGTTCGCATACTTGTAATGAGCTTAATCGGGGTATAAGTATAGCGTGTTGCACAAACAGGCATTCCTGCATTAGCTAAAACTAAACTTAAAGAAACGGCTCTTAAAAACGTGCTTTTCCCTGCCATATTTGCACCAGTAATGATAACGAAACTGTTCTTTTCGATTTGTATATCGTTGTTAATTCGCTTTTGAGGATTTAATAGCGGATGCCCGAGCTGTTCAGCTTGTAGAGTAAGGTTGTTATCGTTTACATCAGGATAAGTATCCGATGGGTGATTAAAAGCATAATTGGCACACGATAGTATCGCATCAAAATAATAGATAGTTTCAAACCAATGCGGTAAATTTTGTTTGTGTGTTTCTAACCATTTCTCGAAGCGAAATACAGCGTTTAACTCCCAAAGAAAAAGAGCATTTCCTGCAATGGAAACAATTAGATTTTCTCGGCTATTTAGTCGGTTGAGCAGTACACTCATCTTTCGCAATGACGTAGAGGCTTCTTCGGTTGAGGTTTTGATTTGCTCTTGATAGAATTGATTGTTTTTACTCTTAAATTCCTTTTTCTCTACGGCTTCCAATAAGGTTGCATAATGATTAATCTGTTCTGCTAACTTGTTGGCTTGTTCGTTGACTTCACTCGTTTTAGCAACAAATTTACCTGTAATCAATAAGCCTAATCCGAACCACGCCACAAAAAGTAGTGTCGGTATAAGACTAATAGATAGGGCATATATTAAAACTATCGAAAGCAATGGAAAAAGAAACAATACTACTCTCCATTTAGACAAGTATGGCTGATAAGAAACTACCCATTCTAACAAATCCTTAATCTTCTCAGGAGCTTCTTCTTTGTCCAACGATGCCCAAAAATGTTGACGCCACTCCACATCTTCCGAAAGGTCTTTTATCGCATTTTGTTTTTCTTCAACTCCCTCTATATCATTGGCTTGTAATAGATGACTTAAAAACTGTTTTCCTCCTTGTGTTTTGGTACGGTTAAAATATTGAAAAAACGAACCTTCGCCAAACAAATCTATATCATAACTGTAATAATGATTGGGGTTTAGAAATTCATTTCCTGTATCCAAATGTTGAAAATCGCCCTCCAAAACCTCCAATTCTACTTGATTAAGCTGTGCCTTTCGTTGAAAATACTTTCTCTTGCTGTCCAAATCTGCATGCACTTTTACCAAATAAACAAACACCAACAGAGCAACAATAAAAACAGAAAGAGCCAACGCAGGAATGCCCAACAATTGATACGTTGCAAAAACACCGGCAAAAAACACCAATAACCTTAGCACAACCAAATAATTGATTTGCTTTTGAACCTTAGCCTCCTCTTGCTCAGCTTGAAATTTTCTTTGTGTATAAAGGGTTTTGTTGTTCATTAGGTTTAATTAAAAAGAATGTTTTGGGCGTTCCCATTACAGCATTGAAAAGCAATTTCGTTGCACTACATAGCTTTTCAACGCTGTAATGGTCGGGCTATCACTACTCACTCTTTTGGTTTGCATATATGCAACAAACCAAAAGGAGTTCAAACACGCCGTTCTATCCCTAACGCAAGTGAAATTGGCGGATAGAAAGTGAATTTTTGGTTTCTCAGACGATGAATATTTTCTTTGCATAGCACCAGCTATGGAAATAAAATATGAAGAAGTATGAGGAATCAAAAAACTCTTTATATCGTCTATTTTGCCCGAGTTAGGGATTCCAACTAACGTAAAAATATCGCACTGAATATCAAATAGTTATAAAATTGTTATTTTTTTACGTTAGTAACAAAACTCAACTGTTTTTTACACAGTCGCTTAATAGTCCCTAACGCAGAATGAAATAAGTACAAAAAAGTGGAATTTATGGTTCTCAGTCAATGAAGAAAATCATACTTACCCCCTCTAATAAGCCGTTTTAAACTGCTTCAAAAAACGTAAATCATTTTCAAAAAAGTGCCTTAAATCGTTAATTTGATATTTCAGCATCGCAATACGTTCTATCCCCATACCAAAGGCAAAACCGCTATACACACTACTGTCGATACCGCAGTTTTCCAACACATTTGGGTCAACCATTCCACAGCCCATAATTTCTAAGAAACCAGTATATTTACACACGTTACATCCTTTACCGTTGCACAACTGACAACTCACATCTACCTCAGCACTCGGTTCTGTAAACGGAAAATAAGAAGGACGCAATCTGATTTTAGTTTTCTCGCCAAACATTTCCTTAGCAAAATACAATAGCGTTTGCTTTAAATCAGCAAACGAAACATCTTTATCGATATACAAACCTTCAACCTGATGAAAGATACAATGAGCACGAGCAGAAATCGCTTCATTTCTAAACACCCTACCTGGTGAAATGGTACGAATCGGTGGTTTTTGACTTTCCATTATCCGTACTTGTACCGAAGAAGTGTGCGTTCGTAAAGCTATTTCTGGCTCAATAAAAAAAGTATCCTGCATATCTCGTGCTGGGTGTTCTTTCGGGAAGTTTAAGGCAGTAAAATTATGCCAATCATCTTCAATTTCCGGACCTTCAGAAACCGAATACCCGATACGATTAAATATGGAAATAATCTCATTTCGCACTACAGATAGCGGATGCCTAGCACCAAGTTCAAATTCTTCAGCAGGCATCGACAAATCTAATCCTTTGTTGTTGCTCGCCTCATCTTCTGCTTGTTCTTTGAGTTGGTTTACCTTTTCTATCGCCAACTTTTTTAGTTGATTAATCCCCTTTCCGAATTCTTTTTTCTGTTCTACTGGTACATTTCTAAACTCTGCTAAAAGAGCTGTTATGGCTCCTTTTTTTCCAAGCATTTTAATTCTAAAAGCTTCTATTTCATCCAGATTGGAAGAATTAAAACCTTCTACTTCTTGTACTAGTTCCTCTACTTTTGCTAACATAGCTTGTTATTCTAATATTTTAATCGTAATTATTTTCACATCTTTAACAGGGCGTTCTCCTTGTGTTGGCATATTTCCTATCGCCTCCACAACTTCTATTCCCTCCAGTACTTCTCCAAAAACCGTGTAATTATTATCTAAAAAAGGAGCTCCTCCTTCCGTTGTGTATATTTTTATCTGTTCTTCAGTAAAATGGTAAGGTTTGTATGTTCCTTTTATTTCTTCTCGAACTTTTATTTGTAGTTTGTTTAATTCCGCAATGTTATTTTCTGCCTTCAACTTTTTAAACATATCCAAGTACTCTTTATTTTGTGGATTACTCCAAAAATCACGTTCGGCTTTGGCCATTCCCATTTGATTGATACGGTCTTCCATCTGTTTTAAATCATCTTCAGAATAAACAGCCCCTGTAACAATGTAAAACTGCGAACCACTTGACGCTTGTGTCGGGTTGACATTATCCCCTTGTCTTGCTGCACACAATGCTCCTTTTTTATGAAAATATTTTTGGGTAAACTCCGCAGGAATGGTATATCCCGGCCCTCCATTTCCTAGTCGTTTCTCTTTCGGTGCATCTTTTGATTCTGGGTCACCTCCTTGAATCATAAAATCTTTAATCACTCGATGAAATAACGTTCCATCATAATATCCTTGTTGAATCAACTTGGTCATGTTTTCCCGATGCAAACGCGTTCCCTCGTATAATCGAACAATAAAATCACCTTCCGACGTGGTGAATTTCACTACCGAAGCGGGTTTAAATTCAGGCACTTTTGGTTCTTCTTGTTCTTGTTCTTCAGTCTGAACC
>JALWSJ010000265.1 GCA_026993705.1 Flavobacteriales bacterium | reverse complement strand
TAGTAGAACAACTGAATAAGGTTTTCTTCGAACAGCCTCGGTTAATTGCCCTCCTTCATCGTATCCTACGTATCCCGGAGGAGCTCCCACTAATCTAGAAACTGCATGACGTTCTTGATATTCACTCATATCGATTCTTGTCATTGCATTTTCGTCAGCAAACAAATATTCACTTAAGGCTTTGGCTAATTCCGTTTTTCCTACTCCGGTAGTTCCTAAAAAGATGAATGAACCTATTGGCTTGTTATCATCTTGTAAACCGGCTCTACTTCTTCGAACTGCATCCGCTACTGCTTGAATTGCTTCTTCTTGCCCTACTACTCTTTTGCTAAGTTCTTCTTCTAATTTTAAAAGTTTCGCACGCTCACTTTCCAACATTTTGCTGACAGGTATTCCTGTCCATCGTGAGATTACATCAGCAATCTCTTCCGAATCTACCTCTTCCTTAATCATTTTTGAGTTGGCTTGTAATTCTTGCAACTCTTTTCTAGCTTCAGCTATTTCGGCTTCTAATTGCTTGATTAAGCTGTAACGGATTTCAGCCACTCGACTGAAATTCCCTGCTCTTTCCGCTTGTTCCGCTTCTATTTTGAGATTTTCTATTTCCTCTTTAGCGTTTTGGATACGTTCTACAACTTCTTTCTCACTTTTCCATTTTGCAAGCAGGCTGTCTCTTCGCTCTACTAAATCTGAAAATTCTTCATTTATCAAAGATAATTTTTTCTCATCATTTTCTCGCTTAATCGCTTCGCGTTCAATTTCCAATTGCATAATACGACGTTCGATTTCGTCTAATTCTTCAGGTTTGGAATTAATTTCCATACGCAATTTAGACGCTGCTTCATCAATCAAATCAATAGCTTTATCCGGCAAGAAACGATCGGTAATATAACGTTGTGATAATTCAACCGCTGCTATGATGGCACTATCTTTAATTTGTACTTTATGATGTGTTTCGTATTTTTCTTTTATTCCTCTCAAAATACTAATTGCATCTTCTGTACTTGGTTCATCCACCATTACTTTTTGGAATCGTCTTTCCAATGCTTTATCTTTCTCAAAGTATTTTTGATATTCATCTAAGGTGGTTGCTCCTATCGAACGTAACTCACCTCTTGCTAAAGCCGGTTTTAGAATATTTGCTGCATCCATCGCTCCCTGTCCACCTCCTGCTCCTACAAGCGTATGAATCTCATCTATAAAAAGAATGATTTCTCCTTCAGCATTGGTTACTTCTTTAATTACGGCTTTTAGTCGCTCTTCAAATTCTCCTTTGTATTTTGCTCCGGCGATAAGTGCCCCCATATCCAAAGCATATATGATTTTACCTTGCAAGTTTTCAGGAACATCTCCATTTACTATCCTATGAGCAATACCTTCAGCAATAGCCGTTTTACCTACTCCCGGTTCCCCGACCAAAATAGGGTTGTTTTTTGTTCTACGCGTTAAGATTTGTAATACTCTTCGTATTTCTTCATCCCTCCCAATTACAGGATCTAATTTACCATCTCTTACTTGTTGGTTAAGATTGGTTGCATACTTAGACAAAGACTGATAGGTATCTTCTTGACTTTGCGAAGTTACACGTTCGCCTCCTCTCAATTCTTTTATCACAGCTCCTAAATCTTTTTGATTAACTCCGTGATCCTTTAACAATTGAGTTGTACTACCTCTGCTTTCCAATATTCCAAATAATACGTGTTCTATTGTTATGAACTCATCGTTCATTTTTTTTGCAATAGAGACTGCGTTATCCAAGGCATTTTGTGCATTTCTTGAGAGTTGTACTTCTCCCCCGCTTACTTTAGGATAAGACTGTAAAATACTATCCAAGGCTTGGTTCAGTACTTTTACGTTCACTCCTAATTTTTTAAAAATGTGCGGAACGACATTTTCATCAACGACAAACAAGCCCTTAAGCAAGTGTCCGTTTTCTATTAATTGATTTCCATGCTCCAATGCAATTTGTCTCGCTTCGGAAACTGCTTGCTGAGCTTTGGTTGTAAATTTATTAAAATCCATAGTTTATATTTAAGTTTTTTAAGGGTTACAAATTTATTTATTGTCTCATTGTCAAAAGTTAAACCATTATAACAATTACGACAATTTAGCATTATATTTATTATTTCTCTGTAAATTTGTCTGTTTTTCATTTATCGACAAAGCTGTTTTGTCATAGATTTAAACACGTTTATCATTTCCTTTAAAATAATTGGCTACCATTTAGTTAGTATCTTCGTTATTCTCCTATAATCCGTAAATAAAAATATTTTAACTTTTAACAACGAAATTAATTGCGAGATCAAGATTAAATAAAAAAAAACATTACATTAGTAATACTCTAATTATAAACACTAACATTTCCATACGCTAAAGTTTTACCAATATGAAAAAAGTTAAATTACAAATCCTTCGAAAAAATAAGAATAGAATTACCACTAAAATAATCCAGAGTTATTCTCTTTTTTTAGTATTACTTACTCTTACTTTTCTAAGCAACATATATAAAGTGGTAGGACAAACGACTTTAAGTGCATCACCCACCTCATCCTGTAATGGTTCTCCTGTAACTCTTTCTGCTACACCTCCATCAGCCTGTTCTTTATATGATTATTCTTCAATTTCATTTAGTCCAATAAATATTTCTTCGGGAGCTACAAATGTTTCATTAGGAGATGACCAAATTTCGGGAGTTCTACCGATTGGTTTTAATTTCAATTTCTTTTGTAATAACTATTCTAATTTTTACATTTCATCTAATGGTTTTATTACTTTTAGTAGCGGACAATCACAAGGTTGTTGTTCCGGTCAAAACCTGCCTAACACTTCTTCCCCTAATAATCTAATTGCTTTTGCTTGGGAAGATATAGACCCCGGTAACGGAGGACAGCCATCTATTAATGTTGTTCGATATAAAACAGTAGGCGTTCCACCAAATAGAACTTTAGTGGTTGAGTTTTATAATGTTGACCACTATCCTAGTGGTCATAATATTACCGTCCAACTTCATTTAAAAGAAACCACAAATGATATAGAAATACATACTACCGCTATGCCCTCTGATGGAGGTAGTCATACTATGGGTATTGAAAATTCCAATGGAACAGTTGCTTTTACTGCTCCAGGAAGGAACGCTAGCAGTTGGTCAGCCTATAATGAAGGTGTTAGATTTTCACCTAGAGTCTGTAATTCCGTTTCATACACATGGCAATCTCCTTTAGGTACTACTATAGGTAACGGAAGTTCAATTACGGTTACTCCAACAGCACCTCAAACCACTTATTTCTGTGTTGTTTCCAGTAGTTGTGGAAGTCAAACATTAAGTATTCCTGTTGACAATTTAACTTTAACCGTACAAGATAGTCTTTGTAATTCCGGCGGTGGAATTACCATACCGGCAACATCTAATTTTCCAGTAAGCTGTGATAACTATACCTACTCTACTATTTCTTTTTCTCCCATAAATATATCTTCCGGTGCGACAAATGTTTCATTAAGTGATGATGTAATATCGGGAGCTTTACCGATTGGTTTTAATTTTAATTTCTTTTGTAATAACTATTCAAACTTTTATATCTCATCTAATGGTTTTATTACTTTTAGTAGCGGACAATCACAAGGTTGTTGTTCCGGTCAAAACCTGCCTAACACTTTTTCTCCTAACAATCTAATTGCTTTTGCTTGGGAAGATATAGACCCCGGTAACGGAGGACAGCCATCCATTAATGTTGTTCGATATAAAACAGTAGGCGTTCCACCAAATAGAACTTTAGTGGTTGAATTTTATAATGTTGACCACTATCCTAGTGGTCATAATATTACCGTCCAACTTCATTTAAAAGAAACTACAAATGATATAGAAATACATACTACCGCAATGCCTACTGATGGAGGTAGTCATACTATGGGTATTGAAAACTCAAGTGGGACAATAGCCTTCACTGCTCCTGGAAGAAACGCTAGTAGTTGGTCTGCCTATAATGAAGGGGTTAGATTTGCAGCATCTAATTCCTCTGTTATAAATTGGACTCCTACTTCCAGTTTATCTAATTCTACAATTTTAAATCCGGTTGCCACACCATTTACAACTACAACGTATACAGTTACCATTAATGATAATAATGGCTGTATCATAACAGATTCAACTATTATTTTTACACCTCCAACTTCAAATGCAGGAACGGATATTAATTTATGCAATACGTATTCGACTACTTTGAATGGAAATCAACCGCTGGGTACAGCTTTGGGGACTTGGTCAATGGCGAGTAACTATACGCAACCGAGTACTGTAAACTTTGCTAATGCTTCGCTTTATAATACGAACGCGAGTAATTTGCAAGAAGGTACATATAAATTGGTTTGGACGGTAAGCAACGGAACTTGTTCACCGGCTTCAGATACTGTTGTTATCAATGTCTATGACCAACCTACTGCAAACGCGGGTAGCGATATTGATTTGTGTAATACCTATTCGACTACTTTGAATGGAAATCAACCGCTGGGAACAGCTTCGGGAATTTGGTCGATGGCGAGTAACTATACGC
>JALWSJ010000264.1 GCA_026993705.1 Flavobacteriales bacterium | reverse complement strand
TTTATACAGGGCGTAGCGGTTTAATTTATATTGGTACGGCAAGTGCTTTTTTGAACATAATGGAAGGAGATAAAATAAGAAAAGTTCCTTTTACCCTTGATGATGATTACATATCGGTGGATGTAACAAAAATATATGAAGATGACGACAAACGTGTTTGGGTTAGTTCCAAAGGAAAAGGTATTTTTTGTTTTGATGGAGATACTATATTACATTATGGGGTGAAACAAGGTTTATTATCCAATTATTGCTATGGTTTAGCTGAAGATGACAAAGGTAAAATATGGGTAAGCCATGACGGAGGGTTAAGTAGTTTAGATACAAAAACAGGAGAAATAGAAGTTTTTGATGCTCGATATGGTTTAGATACACGTTTTTCCATATCGGCAGTAGAAGCCTATAAAAACGAGGTTTGGTTTGGCTCGCAAAACGGTGTAGTCAAATATGATTCTAAGGAAGCGGTTAAAAACAGTGTTCCACCGATTACATCCATACAAACCGTGGTAATAGATGATGCTATTTTAGGACATTTAAACGATACCATTTTACCGGCAGGAGAACATGACTTTGAGTTCTTTTACAAAGGCGTAAGTTTAAAAAATCCGAAAGGAGTCCAATATAAATATATATTGGAAGGCTATGATAAAAGTTGGTCTTCGTTTGTGAAGGAAAATTCAGTAAAATATACGAAAGTTAGAGAAGGGGATTATGTCTTTAGAGTAAAGTCCTACAATAGCGATGGGGTAGAAGGAAATGAAGTTTCATTTGCTGTTCATATTAATTTACCATTCTATAAGAAATGGTGGTTTTATCCTTTAATAGGGTTAATTGTATTAGCAATTATCGTTTTTATTGTAAAATATAGAGAACAGCAACATTTGAATTACTTGAATACGCTTTCAAAAGAATTGGATTTAAGAACATCTGAGCTCGTTGAGCAAAAAGAAAAAATGGAGGAAATCAATAAAGATTTGACAGACAGTATCAATTATGCTCAAAAAATTCAACGAGCAATTTTACCGGAAGATGATGTAGTAAAAGAATTATTTCCTGAAAGTTTTATTCTGTTTAAACCAAGAGACATTGTAAGTGGAGACTTTTATTGGATTACAGAATATTTTGGAAAGAAAGTTATTGTTTTTGCCGATTGTACAGGGCATGGTGTACCCGGTGGATTTATGAGTATGATTGGGCGAATCTTATTGCGAGAAACATGTACGGTAAAAAATTTGAGAGATCCGGGAGTGATATTGGAAGAGATAGATAAAGGTTTGGTCAATGTATTGAAGCAAACCGATGATATCAGCTCTAATAAAGACGGGATGGATTTAGGAGTTGTTGTAATTGATTCTAGAACAAATATTCTTTCTTATTCGGGAGCGATGCGTCCGCTATATATATACAGGAATGGAAAAAGAATCGTTTTAAAAGGAAGCCGTTTTTCGGTAGGAGGTATTTCCAGTAGAAAAAAAGAGTTTGAGTCGCAAAAATTCCAATTGGAAAAAGGCGATATTTTGTATATGTTCAGTGATGGTTTTGCTGACCAATTTGGCGGGCGAAGAGGTAGGAAAATGAAAATTTCGGTATTGAATGAATTGTTGGATCAGGTTTGTTATATGCCTTTTGACCAACAAAAAGAGGAAATCGATTTGTTTTTTGAGACGTGGAAGAGAGATGAACCACAAATGGATGATGTCTTGCTTATCGGAATAAAAATACAGTAATGATGATTGATAAGCAGACGATTAAGGATTTAGAGTTCTTTAAGATTCAAGAATTAATTTCAGGAGCGTGTGTGCAACCGTCTGCCAAGGAAAAAGCACGTGATATAACTCCTTATTACAGACAAGAAGAAGCGGATAAGGAGCTGTCGATTGTGTCGGAGCTTTTGGCGATAAAAGAGGAAGAACATAGTTCATTTCCTCGTTTGGAATTTGAAGAATTGAACCAAGAAATAAAAGTTCTTCGAGTTAAAAATTCGACATTAGATAAAGAGGGGATTATTAGAATATTTGAAGCAAGTATGTTGATAAATTCTATATTAACGTTTTTTAAAAAACGTGAAGATGAATTTAATCATTTAAGGGGAGAATTGGATTCGGTATTTGACACGGATGAAATTATTTTAGCCATTGAGCAAATTTTTGATAAACGTTTTGAGGTAAAAGACGATGCGTCCAAAGAGTTATTTGAAATTAGAAATCAAATAAAGTCCACGCGAAAACAAATCAATAGAAATTTTGAAAGGGTTTTAAAGAAATATCAAGGGAAAGGATATTTAGGAGATACACAAGAGAGTTATTTACAAGGAAGAAGAGTCTTGTCGGTTGTAGCGAATTATAAGCGAGTCGTTAACGGAAGGAATTTAGGAACGTCCAAAAGTGGTCATTTGTCGTATATTGAACCTCAGGAGAATCTATTGTTAAACAGTCAACTAGAAAAATTAGAGGACGAAGAACGTTCAGAAATTTTCAGAATCCTAAAGGCGTTGACTGGTTATATTCAGCAGTTTTATTCCTTAATCAAGGCGTATAATCAAGTGTTGATACGTATGGATTTCATACAAGCCAAGGTCAAATTTGCTCAACGTATAAAAGGTGTGCAACCCAAATCAATTAACGAAAGTCATATTGATTTGATAGATGCTGTGCATCCGCTTTTATATTTAATGAACTTCAAGGAAAAGAAAAAGACATTACCGCAGTCAATATTGATGAATAAATTCAGTAGAATGTTGGTGATATCGGGACCTAATGCGGGGGGTAAATCCATTACCTTAAAAACCGTTGGTTTGTTGCAGTTGATGTATCAAAGCGGGATTCCCGTACCTTTGAATCCCAATAGTACGATGGGGTGGTTTAATTCCATATTGAGTGATATTGGCGATAATCAATCCATAGAGAATGAGTTGAGTACGTATAGTTACCGCTTGAAACGGATGAATCAGTTTTTAAAAGAAGCTAATAAAAGAACGCTTTTGCTGTTAGATGAATTCGGAACGGGTTCTGACCCGGAGTTAGGAGGTGCGTTGGCAGAAGTTTTCTTTGAAACTTTGTATAACAAGAAGAGTTTCGGAGTAATTACGACGCACTATGCAAACATCAAATTAAAAGCATCTATTTTAAGAAATGCGGTAAATGCAAGTATGCTGTTCGATACCGAAACTTTGCGTCCTTTGTACAAATTGTCGATTGGTCAACCGGGGTCGTCGTTTACGTTTGAGGGGGCTAAAATAAATGGTATTCCCGATGAGATAATAGAGAAAGCCAAGAAGCGTTTGGATGTAAATCGTGTAAAGATGGATAGACTTCTTTCGGAATTACAAAAGGAGAAACACGAATTGGAACAAGCTCGTATGTCGTTTAGAATTGTTGAGGAAAAGACTTTGGAAGCCGAAGGTGTGTATTTAAAGCAAAATAAAAAACTGGAAGAAAAAATACAACAAAACCAAAAGCAGACTGAGAAGAATAATAAGTTGATTAAATTGGGAGAGAAATACCAAGGATTTATTGCAAAATACCAAACAAAAGACAAAAAAAAGAATAAACAATTGTTGCAGGAATTGGCAAAACACATTGCCATAGAGAAGAATAAACAAGAAGAAAGTAAAAAACTGATAAAGTTGAAAATAGAGGAAGGTTTGCCTAAGAAGAAAAAGAAGAATAAACCGAAAAAAAAGAAAAGAGAAAAACCAATTAAAGTTGGTTCGCAAGTGCGATTGAAGCAGGGAGGAAAACAAATAGGAGAGGTGTTGGAGATTGAAAATAATGTGGCTACGGTTTTATTTGGTTTGTTTAAGACGAAAGTTGAATTGGATAAATTGTATTGTTTAAAAATGTAATATCTTTGTTGTTATTGTTTCTCTTGCGTTAGGGATTTTATCCCTAACACGAGAAAAATAGACGGGATAAAGCGTTTTTTAATTCCTTATACTTCTTCATAAAAATTTTCCATAGCTGGGGCTATGCAAAATTTTTATTCATCGTCTAAGAAATCAAAAATTCACTTTCTCTCCGCCAATATTTGCTAGCGTTAGGGATAGGAACGGCATCCTTTTGGGTTGTTGCATATATGCAACCCAAAAGATATAGTGGATAGCCCGACCTTTCACGAGTAAAAAATAGTAGGTGTAACCACTATTTTTTATTCGTGAAAGGGAACGCCCAAATAAATAGAATTAAAAAAGTAGAAATTATGTATAGGATTAATAGAGTAAGTAAGTATAACAAGTTTTGGGTTGGTTTTGTAACGGGGATGGTGTTGCCTATTTTAGGATTTTTGCTTTCTAAAGAAGTAAAAGCACCTGAAGTAACGATGGCGAGGTATTGGCAGATTTTTACCGATGGAGAATTGCAAGTGAATAAGGATATTATTGTGTTTTCTATTTTGCCCAATATGGTACTGTTTTATGTATTTTTCTTTCAGTTAAAATACGATAACTTATCTAAAGGATTGGTGTTGGTAACCTTATTAGTAGGAGGATTTTCTTTTATTTTGACCGCCTAATCTTCATGTATGAAATATTTTATTGTTTCGGGTGAGGCTTCGGGAGATTTGCATGGAGCGAATATGATAAAGGCGTTAAAAAAAATACAGTCCGATGCCGAATTTGTGGGATGGGGTGGAGATTTAATGCAAAAAGAAGGGTTGCGACTGACCAAACACTATAAAGAATTGGCTTTTATGGGATTTTGGGAAGTGCTGAAAAACATTCGTACTATCTTTAAGAATATTCGACTTTGCAAAACTCAAATTCAAGAAGAACAACCCGATGCTGTGATTTTTATAGATTATCCGGGGTTTAATCTACGGATGACTAAATTTGCTCATATGCAAGGATATAGAACCCTATATTATATCTCGCCAACCGTTTGGGCGTGGAAAGAATCTCGAATAAAAACGATAAAAAAATATGTGGATAGATTGTTTGTAATTTTGCCTTTTGAACAGCAGTTTTATGCAGAACGAGATTGTGAGGTGGAGTTTGTAGGTCATCCGTTGATTGATGCGATTGATGATTTTAAGCAAACAAAAGCTATATCGTCTCAGGAATTTAAGTCGAAATACGGCTTATCCGAACAACCTATTGTAGCTTTACTGCCCGGTAGCCGAAAACAAGAAATCAATAAAAAGTTGCCTCTGATGTTAGAAGTGGCTAAAAAATACCCTAATTATCAGTTTATAGTTGCCGGTGCACCGGGATTGGAAAAATCTTATTATGAAGAAGTTTTGCAAGGGAATCCCATAAAAATAATTTATAATGATACTTATAATTTATTGAACAATGCTTACGCAGGTTTGATAACTTCCGGCACGGCAACGCTCGAAACCGCTTTGTTTAATGTTCCGCAGGTAGTAGTATATCAAGCAGGAAAAATATCATATAGCATTGCTAAACGTTTGGTTAACATCAAATTCATTTCGTTGGTCAATTTAATTTTAGACAAAGAAGTGGTTACGGAATTGATACAGAATGATTTGACTGTTGAAAATCTGGAAAAAGAATTTCAAAAAATTATCGATAAACCTAACAGAGAGAAGATACTGAACCATTATAAGCAACTAAAAGAATTGTGTGGAGGAGTAGGAGCTTCGGACAATATTGCACGTGGTATAGTGAAAATTATAGAAGAGTAATAGAATGAAGCATTTGTTGTTGTACATATCTATTTTTACAATCATTTTAGCCAATGGTCAAGAGGAAATTTTAGCCATTGGTTTGTATCGCCATATTCAACTCAATCAAATAGTATTTACGGCTAACGATTGCGACTTTGAAGTATTTGTCAACGACTCATTGCCCTTCTATTGTCTAAAAAAAGGTAGTAAAGTAGAGTTGCTCCGCCAAGGGACAAAAATGCAATTGATAGTCAACGATGAATCGCAAGGGGAATACGATAACATAAAGTTCACGAGAACGCAAAAGGACGGTATGTTTAAAGTGCAAACCATTTCACCGCATAGCAAAGTACGAACCTATTACGGTGATTTGGAAATTAAGGTCATAAACGATGTGGTAACCGCCATCAATCACGTACCGATAGAAGAATATTTGATTGGTGTAATCGAATCAGAATCAGGTAATTATCAATCTAAAGAGTATTACAAAGTACAAGCCATCATTAGCAGGACTTATGCCTTAAAACATAAGAATAAATTTCTACACGAGGGCTTTAATCTCACCGACTTGGTCAACTGTCAAGTCTATTTCGGAAAACACTACCAAAACCCTAAAATAAAAGAAGCTGTGGAAGAAACCAAAGGACTGGTTTTAGTGGATGAAGATATGAATTACATTACCGCATCTTTTTATAGTAATAGCGGAGGACAGACCGAAAACAGCGAGAACGTATGGGGCAAAAAAGTATCCTATCTGCGAAGTAAAGCCGACCCTTTTTCTGAAGGGAAAAACAATTACAAATGGACCAAGAGCATATCAAAAAGAGAGTGGTTGAATTATCTGAAAAACACCTATAATTACGATATAACAGATTCACTAAAACGTGAAAAAGTACTCAATTTCACACAAACCTATCGCAAAAAATACCTTGCAGGTTGGGATTCACACATTTTGCTGACCGACATACGACGCGATTGGCGACTAAAAAGCACGTTCTTTTCTATTGAGGAGCAAGGCGATAAAGTCATTTTGCACGGTAAGGGCTTCGGACACGGCGTAGGTCTCTCGCAAGAAGGAGCAATGAATATGGTGGATTTGGGGTACAGCTACACCGACGTATTACACTTCTATTATACCTATATTTACATCATCGATTATGATAAAAGAAACTATTATTTGATGGAGTAAGACGAGGTTTTGGGCGTTCCCATTACGGCATTAAAAAGCAGTTTCGTTGCACTCCACTACTTTTTAACGTCGTAATGGTCGGGCTATCACTACTCACTCTTTTGTGTTGCATAAGTGCAACAACACAAAAGGAGTTCAAACACGCCGTTCTATCCCTAACGTGAAATGAAATAAGTGCAAGAAAGTGGAATTTGTAGTTCTCAGACGATGAATATTTTCTTTGCATAGCACTAGCTATGGAAATAAAATATGAAGAAGTATAAGGAAAATAAAAACGCTTTATTAGGCTCGTTTCAATGTTTAAATAGTATTACAACATCATACGATGATATAAAACGTCAAATTAATAAAAAATACCTATATTTAACACGTATTCAGAAAGATAGTAAACGCGAGATATAAAATGACTTTTCATAAAATAACAGAGCAAAGTTCGCTTCACAGTGATTTGGATAAAAAAACAACCGAAGAATTGTTACGCGGAATCAATGCTGAAGATAAAACCGTAGCTTTTGCGGTTGAAAAAGAAATACCCAAAATAGAAAAACTTGTTGATGTTATCGTAGATAAAATGCAACAGGGCGGTCGACTATTTTATATGGGAGCGGGTACAAGCGGTAGGTTAGGAGTAGTAGATGCTTCCGAATGTCCACCGACATTCGGAGTTCCTCACGGTTGGGTAATAGGGTTGATTGCCGGAGGTGATACGGCTATACGAAAAGCCGTAGAGTTTGCAGAAGACAGCAAAGAACAGGGCTGGAAAGATTTGGAAGAGTACAATGTAAGTACAAAAGATGTAGTCATTGGCATCGCCGCATCGGGAACAACTCCCTATGTGATTGGAGCACTTGAGCAGTGCAATAAAAACGGAATAAAAACGGGTAGTATAACTTGTAATCCTAACAGTCCTATTGATACATTGGCTCAATATCCGGTTTGTCCCGAAGTAGGTCCTGAGTTTGTAACCGGAAGTACAAGAATGAAATCCGGAACGGCACAAAAAATGGTATTAAATATGCTATCTACTGCTACGATGATAAAATTAGGACGAGTAAAAGGTAACAAAATGGTTGATATGCAGTTAAGTAATCATAAATTGGTGGATAGAGGAGTGAGAATGATAAAAGAAGAAATTAACCTTTCTTATGAAAAAGCAAAAGAAGAATTGTTGACGGAAGGTAGTGTAAGAAAGGTAATCGAAAAGTATAAAAACAAGAATAAATGAAATTATTATTTTTAAGTATTTTAGTTCCTCTTGTATTCTTTGGTCAAACTTCTGAACTAAGGCTAGATTCTATTTTCTCCGAAGGAATGAAAAAATGGAACGTGCCCGGAATGTCAGTCGGCATCGTAAAGAATGATTCGGTAGTGTTTCTCAAAGGCTATGGAATTACCGATGTTAAAAATCCTCAAAAAATGGATGAGAATACACTTTTTTCAATAGCATCCAATACTAAATTATTTACAGCGACAGGTATAGCAATGCTGGTTAGTGAAGGTAAATTAAATTGGGAGGATAGGGTACAAGAGCACTTACCTTTTTTTAAGTTGTACGATCCATATGTTACAGAGTTTATTACGATAGAAGATATTCTTTCCCATAGAAGCGGTTTAGGAACATTTAGTGGTGATTTAATCTGGTACGGTTCGGATTATTCGCGGGAAGAAATTATAAGAAGAGCTCGATATTTAGAGCCTAAACACGATTTTAGAACCGAATTTGGATATTCTAATATTCTTTACATCGCCGCAGGAGAATTATTAGGGCAAACCGCCCAAATGAGTTGGGATAATTTTATGAAAGATAGAATTTTTACTCCCTTGGGAATGAATAGAACCATTACTCGCTTTTCCGAAATGAAGAAAGATGATAACGTAGCCATGCCTCATAATGAAAAAAACGGAGAATTAATAAATGTAGGCTATTTAAATTGGGACAACATAGGTGGTGCTGGAGCAATTTACTCTACTGTAAAAGATATGTCAACATGGTTAAAGTTTCAACTCAACGATGCTAAAATAGGGGATAGTTCTTTGGTCAATCCACAAGACTTAGAAGAAACTCGAACACCGCATACAAATATAAGAATAGGTAAAGGCAGTCGTTCAATATGGCCGTCAAAACATTTTCAATCCTATGGATTGGGAATAGAAATGATGGATTACAAAGGTTATGAAGTCTTTATGCACGGAGGAGGAGCAGACGGAATGGTTTCGAGATTAGTAATAGTGCCGGAACTTGATTTAGGGTTTATTATTTTGACCAACAGTACCAATTCTCTTCCCTATGCCTTTATGTTTAGTGTATTAGATGAATACATCGACATCAATAAAAAACAAGATTGGGCAGATATGTTTTATGAGTTTAAAATTAGTAGAGAGGAACGAGAAAAAAGAATGAGATATGCAGAAGAACAGAAAAGAGTGCCTAATACAAAAACAACCTTGCCATTGGGAAAATATGCAGGAATTTATAGGTCTGATATCTATGGAGACGTAGAGGTTAAAATCAATAACGAGAAGTTAATCGTTCAATTTACGCATACACCGATATTTAAAGGATATCTAAAACATTGGCACTACAATACGTTTGAGATAGAGATGAAAAAAGTACCATCACTTCCCAAAGGGAAATGTAGTTTTATAATAGATGAATTGGGGGAGGTTGAGGAAATGAGAATTGACATTCCCAATCCTGACTTAAACTTTAAAGAGCTTAAATTATACCGAGTAAAAGAAAAAGATTAGAGAATAGTTTTAATTTCTTCCAGTTTTTCTACGTCTCCCAAAATCTCCTTTGAATGTTCTTTTTTATTGGGGTTATAAAAAATAGCAGATATACCAAAGTCAGATGCTCCTTGAATATCGACTATAAAATCATCACCGATATAAACACTATTTTCTTTTTTTGCCTTTGATTTACCCAAAGCCGTTGAGAAAATAGAGGGATGCGGTTTGGTAACTCCCGCTTCCTCCGATGATGTAAAGGTTTTAAAATAGGGGGAAAGTTGACAGTTCCGAAGTTTTTTACGTTGGACTTCTTCAAAACCATTAGTGATAATATGTAGCGTGTATTTTGCTTGTAAGTACTCTAATAGAGGAAGTGCACCTTCAACCAAAATTGTTCTTTTGGGGCTGTTATCTGTATATCTGGTTGCTATTTGTTCTGCAAGCAATTTATTTTCTATCCCAAAATAACTAAGAGTATCCTCAAAGCGTTTAACGCGTAGAGTTTCTTTTGTGATTTCTTTTTTTCTGTAAAGAGTCCAACATTCCGAATTGATTTGCTCATAAATTTTAATAAACTCATCGGATAATGAAATTCCTGATTGATGCAATTTAAAGTCTTCCCAAATTGAGTGCAATTCTAATCTTGAATTAGCATTAAAATCCCAAAGTGTTCGGTCTAAATCAAAGAAAATATGTTCAATACTCATAACAAAAACTAGTTTTTTAATGAAAATGCTATAAAAGTAAAAATAGCACCAAAGACAAAAATGCTGATACTGCTAATCCAATAGGTTTCTTTGTGGTGGTGATAAAATTTAGCAACAATAATGCTTCCTAAAGGAATAGAAAACACCAACGGAGCACCAATAGAAATTAACCAAAAACCAAGATTCGTTCGCTTAATTTTCACAATGGTCTTATTTACTTTTGTGAAAATCTTCTTTGGCTTATAGTCAGGCAATTTAGATAATCGAATTCTTTTTTCTACTGATTTTTTTATAAAGTAATTGGCTAAGAAATAAAACACATTAAAACTTATCCAACCTCCCAGTGCAACCAATAAATACACCTCCCAAAACGGAAGTCCGGAATAAACACCTGCTACCGGTGCAAACATAAATTTAAAAGTAGCCAGAAAAAAAACAGAAAAATAGAGGTGAAGGTTTCCCATGTATCCGATAGAATTTAGTAAACCAAAACCTTACCGGAAACCGGTTGACCGTCAGCAACTATTTGTACGATATACATACCTGAATTTAATTCGGGAAAGTATTCGTTTATCGTTTGAATACCTGAAAATTGTTTTTCAATAACATTTTGACCGGCAGTATTAAAAATACGAACTTTTACCTTGCTGTATAATTGGTTTAATGTAATGGAGAGTAAACAATCCACAGAATTGAATTTAAAACTTTCCAACATATTTTCTTTCGCTTGTACTGAAAGAGGACCTCCGACTTCTAATTCCAATGTAATAGGAAGGTGGTCACTAACATAATACAATGCGTCTGCAATTCTAGGAGGAACACTACTGTTGTAACCTTGATTGACTCCGTCATTAAAATGAGCACCGTCTTGACCGATTGCTTTGTAAGAATTTAGCACATAATGAACCCCCTGCGACCCGTTCATTATATCGTTGGAAACTAAAATCAAATCAAATCTATCATCAAGTCCACCTGTAGAGCCACCTGCCGGACTAGCTTGTCCGCTCGCTCGCGTACTTTGAGTGTGAATAGCGGAAAAACTATAATTATTATGCCAATTTCCGGATTGATTGATAGGGTCGTTCAAGTGTGTTGTTCCTCCATTTATTAATTCTACATAAGCATCTTCAGATGAGGAATAAAGGTTAAAATCTCCACCGACAATGATGTTTCTGTTTCTACCGTGATTGGTTAAATAATTTTTTAAAGATTGAGCTTCAGAAAGTCGCATTTGCTCCTCTGTCGCTCCTTGAGCAGCTTTTAAATGGCAAGCATAGACATATAGTTTTGTTGTATCGTGGGTTTGAGCTAAATTCGGATCTTTATAATACAATATATATTCACTTAAAGCTCTTAAATTGGTGTTGATATTGTGTTGCTCCAATAATTCCACTTTTTCGGAGTTATAGAAAATCATGTTATCGGTATCATATCCGTTAGCGTTTTCGTAGATACCTTTTTTGTATTTGGTAATTCCGTCAACATTAAGTGCTTTACCAAAAATATAGTTTGCTCCTTGAAGCGTTTGCAATTCTTCGATAACAAAAATATCAGGTTGAACGTGTTGAATAATTAACTTTAAAGTATCGCCTCTATCTAACAAAGTGGTAGGAAATTTGAGCATGTTGTAAAACATAACTTTGATGTTTTCCTGAGTGAAAGAAAAAGAAGTAATTAGGGTAGTGGCTATGGTGAGTATAAGTAGTTTCATAGATTGCAAATATACAAAATAAAGAAAGGAAAAGAAAGAGCGAAATGTTAATCTTTGTTAGAAGATTATGTATGAGCGAGTGAGATTACCGCATTAAATTGATATGCCCTTTGTATTTCTTCCATTCTTCTATCATATTTGGGTTATGCAAAAGAATTTTTCATCATCTAGGAACACTAAATTCCATTTTCTTTGCACTTATGGGCACTTCTAAAAACTAAAAAACGTAAAAATACTTGTTTAAACATATAATAATTTGTATCTTTATGTTATGAAAAAGAGATTTAAACGACATATAGATTACGGTTTTTTTGACCAAGATATTCGATTAAGTAAATTAGAAAAATTGGAATAGAAAGAGCCAAAACTGTAATCGGATTAATGAATTTAACTTATAATATGTTTAGAAAGATACAATTATCGAACGTAGCATAGTTATAACTTGGGATAAGTGTGTCTAAACGTTAGATAAGTAAATTATAAAACTCTAAGAACCAGCATGTTACGAAATGCTGATGTAAATAAATAAAAAACTAGATATGTAAATCAGATGCGTAAATCAGACCGCTAAAAAAAATTAAAGAGAAATATTGAGTTTTTAGAGGTGCCCTAAATCTTTATTCTCAGTCTTTTGTTTTTTTAATAAGCACCTTAATCAGAGGTATTGCAATCATGTAAATGGAAGTTAATAAAATCAATCCAGAAACGACAAAAGCAATATAGATGGGGTAAGAATCCGTGTGCATGGTGCTAAACGATGTAAGTGATGATTGATTCCAAATGGCTTTGGTAATTCCAGCTAGAATTAGAACCGTCCAAAATAAGAATAGTGTGCTGTTAAATAATTTATAACCAATTCGAATACTTTTATTGTTTTCTACGTCATTATTTTTTCCATATGATGACGCTATGTAACTAACCGATGCAAATAGAATGGAAGTGTTAATCCCTATGGTTGTTCCCATAGAATGGGCGACTGTAATCAATGTTCCGTGCGAAAAATAATTAAAGGCGGGAATGGACATGAATAAGGCTAAAGTTAGATTTAGAAATACCCATAAATCACTGCTCATAATAAATTGATAAGTGAGTAAGTTTATCTTTTTCTCTTTGGTGGATAAAGATTTTTTCCAATTGTAAACAATATGAATAAAAATAACCCATTCAGTCATACTTACGATGTAAGCAATAACTCTAACCCAAGGTTGAGAAGGAATGAAGTAGGTATGATGAGCCCAGTTGAACATTAAGTTAGTTAACCCTAAAAAGTAAAAAAAGAAAGATTCTTTTCCTCTGCCGATTTTATCATCGTTTTTAATTTTAGCCATTAAATAAATAGCTGTGCCATAAATGAGTAGATTCCAACTTCCGACAAAAGAACCGTATGATTTCCATTGAATACTGATGTCCTTTATAAAGTGTTCTCTTATGGAGGGAATGAGCCAAAAATGAGCTTCCATCAGATGGTATATCATAAAGATTAAGCCTGTTCCCCACATCCAATAGTAAACTGGCCAGTTTTTTACTTGTCTAAGTAGTGTGTTAAAGTAATTAATAGCAAATAGAATCCAACCGATAATAATGGGGATGATTAACAAAGGGTAGAACTCAAAGTATTCGCGACCTCCCATTTTTCCAGTGAGAAATGAAGTATAAATTCCAATTCCAGTGAAGATAAAAAGGGAAAGATGAATTTTTCCAAGGATTGGTTTATAAAGAGAAAGTTTTTCTTTTTCTGAAATGTAGTAATATATTCCTCCTGAAGCAGACAGTATCAGCCAAGAAACTACCGAAGTAGTATGCAAGGGGCGAAGTTGGTTAAATGGAATGATGGATTTTAAAAATGTTGGTTCGAGATAAATTATTGAGGAAAGTACTCCCATTAAACCTCCGAACATTAGAGACAGTAAACCAAGGAGAATAAAGATTAAGGAAAATTTATGTTGCTTGTTCATTGTGTTATTTGTATTGAATAGACACCCAACCGCTTGGTTGTATTTTGGCGTTTTTATTTGGATAGTATCCCGTTTGATCTATTTCTTTTAAAAATTCCGCTAGCTGATTTTGTTCTTTTTCGCTGAAATTAAATTTGGGCATTGCTTTGATGCCACTATTGAAAAATGCTTTAGCATATTCAATCCCTTTTTTAGGGTTGGAAGCTATATTGGTTAAATCAGGACCAAGATAACCTCCAAGACCGTAAATTTGATGACAGGCGATACAATTATTTTGTTGCCAAAGTTCTTGACCCTTTAGAGCTTCTTCTGATAATGGGGGGGTATTAGTTTGTGCTGTTTCTCCTGTATATAAAGTGTAACTATATATTAAGGATAAACTTAATAGTATTCCCATAGTTAATCTATTTCCATGTACTTGTTTCATCTTGTATTTTGATTTCGGCAAAACTAAAGTATAGGTTGCTGTAGAAATATGTTTTAGGTCATTGTTATTCTTAATCGCGTTAGGGATAGAAACGGCATCCTTTTGGTTTGTTTGCTTTATGCAAACCAAAAGATATAGTGGATAGCCCGACCCCTAATACCAAAACGAGCGTATTGCGGTAGCGATATGCTCGTTTTGGTATTAGGGGGAACGCCCCAATCATCATTAGCGTCTATATTTTTAGCTAAAGTGTTTAGATATTCATTAATATTTTGTAATTTGTGCCGAATAATGGTGTTTATCTTGGATAGGCAGGTAATTTAAAATTGTAAAATATGAAAAGTATCAAGGTTTATTTGTTTTTATGCTTGATGGGGGCTTTTTCTTCTTTTTCTTGGGGGCAAGATAAGGAGGAGTTTTTGAATAAGTTGGAGGAGATAGGAGAGACAGATAGTGTAGCTAAGGCTCAGTTGCTTTATAACAAAGGTGTTGTAGCGATGAATCAAGAGTTGTTTAATGAGGCAGTTGATTTATTTAATCAGGCTATTCAGTATAATCCGAATTTTGCCGAGAGTTATTTGAATAGAGGAGTCAGCAATATTGAAATGGGAAAAAAATCTCAAGGGATGTCGGATTTGGTAGAGGCTATTTTATTAAATCCTTCTTTGGATAAAGCCTATTTTGCGATGGGGAAGCAGTTGGAAAAGGATAAAAAGGAGAAAGAAGCGATTAAGAAATATGCAAAAGCTATTGAAATTAATCCGAAAGAGGCGGTTTATTTTTATAAAAGAGGAGTTTTGTATTTTAAGGATAAAAAATATTCGGAAGCTAAAACCGACTTTAAAAAGGCTACTGCTTTAAAACCTAATTATGCGTATGCGTGGAACGATTTAGGCTCGGCTTACTTGCAATTGGAACAAAACAAAATGGCAATTTCGGCATACGAGAGAGCAGTAAAAGAAAATCCGAAATTGGCTTTGGCTTGGAATAATTTAGGTTCGTCTTATAGAAGTGTAAAAGAATATGATAAGGCTATTGATGCTTATACGAAAGCGATTAATTTAAAACGCGATTATCCTTTGGCATATAACAATAGAGGAATTGCAAAATTAAAGATCGGTAAATATAAGGAAGCGGTTAAAGATTTCAGTAAGGCGATTGTTTTAAATGAAGATTATGCTTTGGCTTATAATAACAGAGCTTCTGCTTATATTAAATTAGAGGAATGGGATAAGGCTGTAAACGATGCAAGCAAGGCATTGGAATTGGATGATGAATTTGCTTATGCTCTTTTTAATAGAGGAATAGCCAAAGAAATGAAAAGAGATTTAGCGGGGGCTTGTGCAGATTGGAAAAAAGCGAGTGCTTTGGGACTGAAGGCTGCTGAGACTTACTATTTATCTTCGTGCAAATAAATTTTGATTATGATGAAAAAGTATATAATTCTATTGGTTTTGTGGTCGATTGTGCTTCCTATGTTGGGGCAGGACAAATCCGTACCATTTGATAAATCCTTATTTAAGGATAGAAAAGAAGAATACAAACAAGCCATTCGTGATTTAAAAGAAGGGTTGGAGATTTACGATAAAGGCGAAATGTATTGGTCGCAAGCAATATATAATTTAGGAAAAGCTAACGTTTTTAATCCGAATAATGCGGAATTGAATTACAAATTGGGGAATTGCTATTTGCACTCACTCAACAAATCCAAGAGTTTGGATTATTTTAAAAAAGCTTATGAATTAAAGCCTACCGTAGCAAAGGATATTCATTACAAATTGGGAAGGGCATACCAATATAAGTATCAATTTGATGATGCGATTAAAGAATATGAAGTACACCGGATGAAATTAGAGCCTACGGAAAGACAAGAGTTGAAAGAATTGGAAAAGTTGATTACAGAATGTAATACTGCCAAAAAAATGATGAAAAATCCAATTAGAGTTTGGGTGGATAATGTGGGAGCGAACATTAACAGTAAATACCCGGATTACGGGCCTCTAATTACAGCCGATGAGTCGATGATGATTTTTACTTCGCGACGTCCCAGCGAAACCAGTAAAGAGCTGATAGCGGGGAGGTATAATGAGGATGTATTTGTTTCGGTAAAGGATAAAGAAGGTAATTGGACAAAAGCGGTTGCTATTAGTGATAAAATCAACACGAAAGAACATGATGCAACGGCAGGATTGTCTAATGATGGACAAACTTTATTTTTATATTATACTGCAGCCAATAATGGAGGGAATTTATACCAATCAGTTAAAGTTAATGGAGAGTGGAGCAAACCAAAAGATTTAGGTAAAAAGATAAACGGTAGTAAATCATGGGAGACCGGAGCTAGTTTAAGTTACGACGGTAAAGAATTATATTTTGTTTCCAATAGAGAAGGAGGTTTCGGAAAGAGAGATATATGGGTTTCTAAATGGGATGAAAATAAAGGAGAATGGGGAGAAGCCCAAAACGTAGGAGAAAACATCAATACGGAATATGAAGAAATAGGTGTGTATATGCACCCTGATGGACGAACAATGTATTTTTCTTCTCAAGGACACGAAGGAATGGGAGGATATGACATCTATTATGCTAAAAGAGATGAAAAAGGTGTCTGGGGAAAACCCGTAAATATCGGTTACCCGGTAAATTCTCCGGATAATGACGTTCATTTTGTTATGGCGGCCAATGGGAAACATG
>JALWSJ010000263.1:2141-4599 GCA_026993705.1 Flavobacteriales bacterium | reverse complement strand
GTTTTAAGGCTTCTAAAATCATGGAAGAACGCGTAAAAAATATTGATAATATTGAAATCAAGTTCAATACAGAGATTAATGAAGTATTGGGAGACGGGAATGTGGTTACAGGTGTACGCGTAAAAAACAATAAAACCGGAGAAACCGAAGAATTAGCAGTTACTGGCGTTTTTATTGCCATCGGGCACACTCCGAATACGGCAATTTTTAAAGACTATATAGACATGGACGAAACCGGATACATTATCAACAAACCGGGAACGGCTCAAACTAACGTTGAAGGAGTTTTTGTAGCAGGAGATGCAGCTGACCACGTTTACAAACAAGCTATAACAGCAGCAGGGACAGGTTGCATGGCGGCGTTAGATGCCGAACGCTACCTTGCTAAAAAAGGCTTACATTAATCCAAAATAGTATTCACAATACACTATATATCCTTAAATCCGAAAGTGCTTTCGTAATGAAAAGTCAAAATGCGTATTATTATTGGTCAAGCACAATTTTGAGATACGCAAGCGTAGCCATAGCTACGGTGAGTATCGAAAAACGAGCATTGTCAATAATGATGCGGAGTTTAGCTTTGTAATAGAAGTTCACTTGCGGATTTAAGGTATATTTAAAGCCCGAAACTATTTTCGGGCTTTTCGATTATTTTCTTTATGAGTTCAGAATATACATTTAACCCCCAACACATTGAGTATCTGCAAAAGGCTTTTAAGAATAACTTAAAATTTAAGTTATTACTTTTTAAAATTCTTCCGATGGGTTTTCTTTCCGGAATGAAAATTGAAGAACTTACCGAAGAAAAATGCGTGGTTTCCGTACCTTATAAAAGATTAAACAAAAATCCTTTCCGTTCTACATTTTGGGCGGTATTGGGTATGGCTGCCGAAATGAGTTCAGGTGCGTTGATGACGATGTACACGTATAAGCAAAAACCATCTATATCAATGTTGGTTGCCAATTGTAAAGGTGAATTTGTAAAAAAAGCAACCGATGTTACGACCTTTACCTGCGAAGACGGAAAGTTAATCCGAGAAAAAATTATTGAAGCCATACAAACCAACGAAGGTCAAACTATTCCAACTAAAATGACAGGCAGAAATAAAGCCGGAGAAGTGGTAGCCTTATTTGAATTTACATGGACAATAAAAGCCAGAAAAAAATAATATTATGAAACTAATTTTAGCAAGCACAATTCTTCTATTCTCTCTATCGGTTTGGGGACAGAAAACCATTAAATTAATTGGTAAGGTTGATAGTGCACAAAATAAAACCATTTATTTTAATCAATTTAAAAATAATCAACTTGTACATTTAGATTCAGTAATGCTGAATAAAAAAGGAAAGTTTAAGCTCAAATTAAACATTAGCGACCCAAAGGAATTTTACAGTTTGTCGTTTTCACCCAAAAATTACGCATTGCTGATTTTGGATAGTTCTAATACGGATGAAAAAATTGTATTTCATGCAACAACGCCCAATATTTCAAAAAACTACACAATTGAAGGTTCTTTAGAATCAAAAAGCATTATTGATTTTACAAATTTGGTAAACAACTTCCAAAAGCAATTGGATAACGTAAAAACACTCTATAAAGACTCGGCTGACCGTGGACAGAAAGCACAAAACAAATTATACGAAAGCTTTATACAACGAAGAAATAACTTTATAGAATCTCATCCAAAATCTTTAGCCTTATTGATTACTACTAGTTATTTCAATCCGAAAACCGAATTAAAATGGTTTAAGAAAATTGAAAAAGAAATAAGTGTTTCCGGTGCAAATGCCAAATACCACGATGCTATAAAAGGGCAAATTCAACAAATAGAAAACGCACTAAAACCACGTCCGCAACAGCCAACAACTGATGTAAATATCGGCAAAATATTTACTGAATTAAACTTTCCTTCGCCCGATGGAAAAATTATAACCATGGAATCATTAAGAGGTAAATATGTTTTGGTTGATTTTTGGGCTTCGTGGTGTCGTCCGTGTAGGAATGAAAACCCCAACGTTGTCCGTTTGTACAACAAGTATAAAGATGCGGGATTTACTGTGTACAGCGTTTCTCTTGATAAAAACAAAGACCGTTGGATAAAAGCCATTCAACAAGACAATCTTTCGTGGCCGAATCACGTCAGCGACTTGAAAGGATGGAGAACAGAGGCAACAAAAATTTATCAATTTAGAGGCATTCCTTATACCATGTTAGTCGATAAAGAGGGAAAAATTATTGCTACAAAATTAAGAGAAAAACAATTGGAAGATACTTTGAAATCTATTTTTGGGTTTTGATTTTTACATGCGTTAGGGACGATTAAGCGACTGTGAAAAACATTTGAGTTTTTTTGAGCTAACGTAAAAATTTAGCTAATTTCATAATTCATTGATTTTCAATGTTGAATTTTTACGTTAGTTGGAATCCCTAACACGAGTAAAATAGACGGTATAAAGC
>JALWSJ010000263.1:0-2131 GCA_026993705.1 Flavobacteriales bacterium | reverse complement strand
TATAAAGCGTTTTTTGATTCCTTATCCTTCTTCATGAAAATTTTCCATAGCGGGTGCTATGCAAAATTTTTATTCATCGTCTAAGAAACCAAAAATTCACTTTCTATCCGCCAATTTTGCTCGCGTTAGGGATAGAACGGTGTGTTTGAACTCCTTTTTGCCCTCCTCATTTTTGAGGGCAAAAAGAGTGAGTAGTGATAGCCCGACCCTCATTAGCAAAACAAACGTTCCGCCCTAAGCGGTATGTTTGTTTTGCTAATGAGGGGAACGCCCAAAACATTATTCTTACTACACTTTTCCATAAAAAAATCGTTTTTATTTTTCTAAAACTTTTTAATGTATTATATTTACCTGCGTTTAGAATGATTTTCTGTGTAAATTAGCTTTTATTTTGCTTTTTGCAACAAAATCATAAACATAACTGACTACAACACAACTTTTTAGACTAAAAGTAATCTTATGATTAAATTTATACTTACAACGTTTATTGCTTTACTATTCATTGGTAATTTTACTGCACAAAATGATAATTTGGAGGCTCAGATAAAAAAAGACCCCGTTTTTACGGAAGACATTGTGGACGAAGTATATGGAATTACCTACTATGAGCCTTATAATATTGCCTTGAATGGTGATTCTGTTCGTTTGAAAAAAGGTTATGCCGTAAATGGATGGTTGGAAGACCATTATCAAAACGGGAAACTTTTACATAAGGGATTTTATATTGATGGTCAGTTGAAAATTTATAAAAATTATTATCCGAACGGTGCCTTGGAAAGGGAGTTTACCAATATTGATAATTTCCGTTCTAAAGCTACATTATATTACGATGACGGGACAGTGAAATCTCAGGTAAAATATGTAGAGGGTTATCCTAAATTATGGATTGATTATTACCCGAATGGAAAAATGGAGTTTTATGAGGAGTACAATAAGAATTTACAACATATTATTGCCCAACGTTCTTATTATGATAACGGTCAGCTTTCTTCGGCATTGGAACTTTTGAATAAAAAGAAATTAACCTATTCTAAAACAGAGTACTACGAAGACGGCACAATTAAAATGAAAGGATATATGAAATACAACAAAGACTTGTATGATTATGTACCTATGGGAACTTGGGTGTATTATAATTCAGACGGTACTGAGCAAAAAGAGGAATCTTACGTTGATGGAAAATTAAAAAAATAAGTTCCTTTTTTAATGGCTTTAATTAAATCTATTGAGGGAAAAACGCCTGTTTTCGGCGATGATTGCTATTTATCTGAAAATGCTACGGTAATTGGAGATTTTTCATGTGGTGACCAATGTAGCTTTTGGTTTAATAGTGTCGTAAGAGCAGATGTTAACTCTATTTCATTCGGAAATAAAGTGAATGTACAAGATGGTGCCGTTGTGCACTGTACCTACCAAAAATTTCCTACTGTTATTGGCAACAATGTTTCTATCGGACACAACGCTATTGTGCACGGTTGCACTATAAAAGACAATGTATTAATTGGTATGGGTGCTATCGTTATGGATGGATGCGTGGTTAATCCTTATAGCATTATTGCTGCAGGTGCTATTCTAACACAAGGTACAATTACTGAGGAAGGTTATATTTATGCTGGTATTCCTGCTAAAAAAATTAAACCAGTTGGCAAAAACTTGATTGAAGGAGAAATTGAGCGAATCGCTAACAATTATGTTAAGTATTCTTCTTGGTACACCTAATTTTCAAGGTAATTTTAATCCGATACAAAATATTCTTTTATCGCTTTAATAAGAAATTTATGGAATCTTATTAAAGGTTCAAGAACATCTTCTCTTTCACGAAAAAGTAAATGATATTCTGTTGTAATACAATAATTATTTTCGTTAAAATAGCCCTTAACATAAGGATGAAACCCGGTATTTCTAACCAAATTCATTAAAACCTTAAAGTCTTTATTAGAAACTATTTTATCTCTCAATCTTTTATCCTCTGTCTTTATTTGAAAGGTTTCTTTTCTAAAAGAGAACAACCTCTTCAATTGACTGTTTGTTTTAATAGAAAAATTAAGATGATAACCAACTGTACAGCTTATATTACTTTCTATTATTCCATAAGATTTATTCCCTCTATAATTCCTTAATTGAACTAACT
>JALWSJ010000262.1 GCA_026993705.1 Flavobacteriales bacterium | reverse complement strand
TCCCATTACAGCATAAAAAAGCAATTTCGTTGCACTACATTACTTTTTAACGCTGTAATGGTCGAGCTATCACTACTCGCTTTTTTTGCTTGCAAACAGCAAGCAAGCAAAAAAGAGCTCAAACATGCCGTTCTATCTCTAACGCGAGTGAAATGTAGGATAGAACATAAGGAAATAAAAAATAGAGTTCATTATGTTTACGTGTTAGGACAATAATCTCCGACACGAATAGAAAAGTAGTAAGAAATTAACCCCTTTCAACATCACTCGAAAAAATCTTCTTCCTCATTCAGCTTAAACCCATTCAAAAACGAAGCAACATCCACTCTTTTCTTACCTGGTAATTGCAACGATAGAATAGAAATAGATTGACTATCCCCAGTTCCTACATAAAGGTATTTTTTATTATCCGTTTTAATCTTTCCTTGTGGAATATCCTCATCAACAATTCTTGTTTCAAATATTTTTACAGTATGATTTTTTCCGTTAAAAGTAAAGTTTGTCCACGAAGCAGGGTAGGGAGAAAGTCCACGAATCAAATTATGTATTTCTTGAGCCGATTTTGACCAATCAATTTGACAAGTATCTTTAAAAATCTTAGGTGCAGGTCTTTCTGTTCCTGTAAGTAATTCACTTTGTGGTATTCCTTCTACATTATCTTTTTCGATTTTGTCGAGGGTTTTAAGTAAGGTTTCAGCTCCTACTTCCATAAGCGTATCGTGTAATTCTCCCGCAGTGGTATTCTCTCCAATCGGAACTTTTGCAATATCGATAACTTTTCCTGTGTCAATTTCTTTTTCAATAAAAAAAGTAGAAACACCCGTTTCCTTATCTCCGTTAATTATAGCCCAATTCAAAGGAGCAGCACCTCTGTAATTGGGGAGTATAGAACCGTGTAGATTAATTGTTCCTTTGGGTGGCATAGACCACACGACCTCAGGCAACATTCTAAAGGCAACTACAACAAACAAATCTGCATTAAGAGCTTTCAGGTCATTAAGAAATTCCTCGTTTTTAAATTTCTCAGGTTGTAAAATATGTAGGTTGTTTTCTAAGGCATATTTCTTTACGGGTGAGAACGTTGTTTTTTGTCCTCTTCCCGATTTTTTATCAATATTGGTTACAACTCCCACTACTTCGTGCCTACTTTTGTTGATAGCCTCTAAGCTAGCCACGGCAAAGTCAGGAGTTCCCATAAATACTATTCGCATATTTTGTTATTTATTTAATCGGTTTAAAATCTTCAAAAATTAAATCTTCGGGTTTAGGATAACGGATAAGTTTTTCAAAATTGACTTTCCAAAAATCTAAATCCAATAGATTGCCGTTGGTGTCTTTGGTTAGTGTAATCATTACAATAACATCATCTTCATCAATGTATTGAGCTTGGATAATATCTCCATTGTATTCTCCTGTGTTTTCATTAACAAGGTGGATGCTTCCCATTTTTCCGCCTTCGTATTCGTGTACGGTTTCACTTATCGGATAGTCGGAAGGATTTACATTTGCTTTTTGTAATAAGTAGGTGATGAGTGCTTGTTCTTCTGATCTAATTTTTCTTGTTTCCATTTTATAGCATTTGAAGTTTCAAAGTTATTGATAATACTTTTTGATTGGGTGATTATGTTTGTGAATTTTTTTCTTTTTGCCAGTCAGATACGATGTTTGATTTTTTCATCGTCTAAAGTAACTAAAACTCATTTTCTTACTCCCAAATTTATCCGCGTTAGGGATAGGAGCGGCATCCTTTTGGTTTGTTTGCTTTATGCAAACCAAAAGATATAGCGGATAGCCCGACCCTCATTTACAAAAACAATGTTTCGCGGTAGCGATATGTTGTTTTTGTAAATGAGGGGAACGCCCATAACATCCTAATAATCGGTATATCTATTCCATAAACGGGTCGTGATGCCTGCTTGAATAAAAACGTCGGTTTGCGAGTGGTTGGGCGTTAATTCGTTTCGTACGGTAA
Organism: Flavobacteriales bacterium; assembly: GCA_026993705.1. Classification (GTDB taxonomy): domain Bacteria; phylum Bacteroidota; class Bacteroidia; order Flavobacteriales_D; family Parvicellaceae; genus S010-51. The sequence continues at coordinate 15,200 of JALWSJ010000262.1, read as the reverse complement.
GTGAGGTAAAGGCTTGCATTTGTATGCTTTTGATGAGCGGATAGCTGACTTTTATTTTGTTGTATATAATATGGTGTTTTTCGCCTTGAAAAAATTTAATACCATAGTCTTGATTACGGTTGGCGTAACTTTTGAAAATGTCGTTGCCCATGCTTACGGAAGAAGTATCTGCTCCCAAGGTAGTGAAATTGGTTTGAAATGTAAAGTTCAATTTTTTATAGCGATAACTGCTTAAAATAACGGTCTCTTTGAAGTTTGCTCCGAGCGGATGGGCTAAGGATTGGTTGAGGTGTCCGTAATTGATGGCACTTGAAATGTGTGAATAGGTGTAAGGTCGCACAATATTTCGTTCGATTAAGAAAGTCAGGTTTTTGATATTAAGGAAGTTATAGTTTTTGTATCCGATTTGAATCGCATATTTGTTGCCCCACCAATTTCTTCCGCTTTTGATTTCTGCCAGTAAAAATTCATCTAAAACTAATTGTCCGTATAAGATGTGTTCTTTTTTGAGTTTTGCTTTGAAATTAAATCCGATAATAGAATTGTCCGTTGAACCTTGTGCGTATTCGACGGGGCGGTAAAAAACAACAGGATTCAAGTAATTGACATCAAATCCTCGATTGACCAAGGTGTCATTTCCCGCCCACACTACGGTCTCAAAAATACCCAAATTAAATTCGGGAATAATGTTCCAACTCAAATGATGAGAAGCAGAGAATTTATTTTTGGTTTTGCCGGTGCTTATATCTTGATGCCAAGCATACAAGTTGGTGTATTTTACTTTCCAAAATGTACTTTCGATTCTAAAATAAGGGTAGGGTGAAGCATTGTCAGAAAGATAGAGAGAGCGATAGCCGTCTCCCCAAAAGTGTTGTCCTCTACCAAGTAGAAAAGAGAAAATAGAATTAGGAGTGTAGGAAATGTATCCTCTAAAATCTTGTGTTTCATTGTTGTTATGATTGAGTATTGAGGTTCTTACTCCTGTAGAAGGTATTACATTTTTGGTGTAGAGAGAAGTGTCAACGTATTTTTTTAGCTGTGCATTGATATACCTGTACGTGAAACCGATTCCTAATTTTGATGAAAAATTATATTGGGAGATTATTCCCAAGCCGGTAAAATAGTTTTGATTTCCGTTGGTTGTGTTGATACCTCCGTAAGCATCTGCCACAGGAGCAATAAAGATGTTTTTTACTCCTTTTCTAAATTGTGTTTTTTGCTTGTCAAAACGATTTTGGGAGGTAGAGTCGTTTGTGCTGACATATTCCTTGATAGAATTATAATTGTAGGGTTGAATAGATGTGTGTACCTTTAAATTGTCGGATTGGTACAGAGCTTGGCTAACCTTATTTACCGGTTGATTTAAAATGGGGAAAAGTTCTTGTTGAGCTAATCCATTGTGAGTTATCAATATAAAAAGAATAAGGATCCCTCTCATTTTTTTGCGTGTAAAAAGGCTTTGGGAATGAATGTGATACTCAAAGCTAGTGCTACTAAAATCAGTAGATTAAGTGTTATGTTTTGAAAAGGAATAAAGACAACAAACAAGATAACAAGGATATTGTACAAATATAAAATTAATACCGTTTTTCTATGGTTAAACCCTGCTTTAATAAATAAGTGATGGATGTGTCCTTTGTCTGCTGTAAAGGGGGATTTACCGTTTATTGCTCTTAATGTAAAAGCCCTTATTGTATCCGTTAACGGGTAAACTAAAAAGGCAATAATTAGAATTGATATGTGTATGTTCTGTAAATGTTCAGGAAGTAAAGAAGAAGGAAGGTCAACGGCGTTAAGCGTTAAAATACTAATAACAGCACCAATAATAAGCGAACCCGAATCACCCATAAATATACGGGCAGGAGAAAAGTTAAAAATTAAAAAACCGGATAACGAACCTGCCAAAATAAAAGCCAATAAAGCTAAAGGAACATTTCCTATATAACCAAATAAAAAACCAAAAGCAAGAGAAGAAATCAGTCCGATACCGGAAGCTAAACCATCAATTCCGTCAATAAGATTAAAGGCATTAACAACAACGATATAGGTGAAAATAGAGATAAGGTAACTTTGCCATAAATCTAATTCGCCCACGCCAAAAATTCCGTGCATACCGGTTATTCTAATGTCGTAGATAATAACAATAATAAACCCAACTACAAAATGAGCTCCCAGTTTTTTCATGGGGGCTGTACCTATAATATCGTCTTTTATACCAACGAAAAAGAGCAGGATAAGTGAAGAGATAACCACCTTAAAATTATCAATAGATTTTGCTATATAGCTAAACTCATCGGGAAACCAAAGAGAATAAGCAAAAAGGAGACTCCCAAAAATAGCTATACCTCCAATCGTGGGTATGCTTCTCGTATGTAATTTTCTTTCATCACCGGGTTCGTCAACTAAGTGTTTTAATTTAGCTACTTTGATTAGTGAAGGTGTAGCCATTAATACAACAAAAAAAGAGGTTAAAAAACCCAACCAATATATGTGTTCTCCTATCATTTAGGGTGCAAAAATACACTATATTTAGTATTAAAATGGAAATGTGTAGGAAAATGTTATTGTGTTTATTTTGTATTCTTATTTTTCTTCAATCAAACGAATCATTTCCTCTAATTTTTTGTTTTGCTCTTGAAGAAGTTCAATTTGTTTTTGTTGTTCTTTAACAGAGTTAACTAAAATATAAAGCATATAAGTTCCTCCATCGTAATTATAGATGTCTTCCTCAAGTGAAGTTTCATCCTTTTTAGCTTTAAGAGAATCAACCATATAAGGGGCAACATCTTTAACTTCTTGAGCTATAATTCCAACATATCTATTCCCATCATCAGCTGTTCCATACAGTCCATTGTATTGATAGGTGACAGGATTAATTTTAAGCAATACGTCTAAACCTTCTGAAAAAGGAGAAATTTCTTTTTTTGTTCTTCTATCAGACAACGTAGCCCATGTACCTCCGCCAGCTTTGTAAGCTTGTCCATTCATGGCCAAGCGAAAACGTTCATGCCAACCTCCGCTAGAGTATCCTATACTTAATGCATCTTCATATTGAATATTGTCTGTGATATTAATTCTTAAATCACTTTGATCAGAAGCTTTATTGTATCGCCCCATAAAAAGCGGGTCTGAGTTATCAGAGTCGTAAGAAGCAGGGGCTGGACCTCCGGAAAAATATATAATATTCCCATAATTTGGAAAAGTTCCGGTATTACTCGGGTTAACCTTACCTGCTCTTATGTCTCCGGCAACTTGTAATTTTTCAGTAGGATTAGCCAACCCCATTCCAATAAATCCATCACTATTACGAATAATTAAATCAGGAGAAGTACCAGGTAGTCCGGTTGTACTTCCCGAAAATTGTAACGCTCCGTTTGTACCAATGCTGTTATTATAAAAAATTCTAAAATCGGAATCATCAGTAGAAACGTCTTTAAAATCAATAAATCCGCTCACATTAGGAGTTGAAGCAGCGTTACTACGGTAAAGTTCTAATCCTCCATCATCGCTAAGAGTAGCACTTTTAAAAGTGTTAGAGTTTTCTGCGAAAACACTTCCATTATATATGTGAAGTTTTTGAGTAGGAGCAAGTATTCCCAATCCTACGTTTCCGTTACCTCTTATACTCATAACCCCTTCTCTAATATTATCTTGTCCTTTCATTGTAAACAAAAAACCTCCATCAGGGTCGTTGGCATTTCCATCTGTTTTTTCAAAAACAAGTCCGTCTTGATTGGTTCCAAATAAATTATTATCATAATAAAACTTTGCTCTATCACTGGTAACGCTTCCTCCGGTAGGAATAGCTCCATTAAATCCTATACCAAAACTTTGATTGATTTGAATACCACCGTTATTTAATTCTAATTTCTCGGAAGGTGTGGTTGTTCCAATTCCTACCATTCCTTGTGTGAAAATATTGTCGTTAATAGAGGTTGGGGGAGAAGTTGTCCCCACTTTATACCAATCATGGTCTGTAAGAGAAGATAAATCAACAGTTTGGTTCAAACCGTTTTGTATGCCTATGGTTAGCGTAGTACCCGATAAGCCCGAACCACTTATGTTTTGATTATCCGTATTATCCAAATAAGCAGATAAATCTATCGTGGCAGAACTTCCCGATAAAGATACAGTATTCCCTGACAAAGACAAATCTTGTAATTCATTCGTAGGGTCAGCATCAGCATCACTCAGCGAACTCAAATCAACAAAAACGCCGTTTCCGTTTTCATAAATGGTTAAAGTCGTTCCGGTAAGTATAACACTATCAACATTTGTATCTATAGAATCTCTTAAATCATTAATAAAAGTAGAGTTGTATAAAAGAGTATCGGCGTTATTAAACAATTGGGTTAATATCGTATTAGTCAAAGCAGAATCATTTAAAATACTGTCTTTCAACGGAGATAAATCAACCGAAGCAGAATTTCCATTCTCGATAAAAGAAGTAAGACTAAAGCCGCTTAGGGTCAAACTGTCTAGGTTCTGGTTGTCAGTCCCTAATCCCACACCATTGCTAATTAGGTTAACCAAGTCGGAAGGATTTATGTATTTAACAATTCCCGTGGTAGTGTTAATCATCAATAAAGAGGTGTCACCAATAGAATAGCTTTGCACACCATCAATTCTCAGAGGGTTATCACCGATATTTACAGGAGAGATATGTAGTGAATTAGTGGGATATACTTGATTGATTCCTACATTTTGAGCAAGTGTAATACCACTAACAAGAAGCAAAAAGAAAAGAGCTGTATTTTTCATATTTATTAGATATTATGATTATGTAACTCTAAAAATACAAAAAAATATATTTAGAGCAATTGAATCTAGGAATTAAATAAATGAGTTATATTTTTTAATTACGTGTTAGAAATAACAATCCTCCTGTAAATTGGAAAAAAGAAAAAGTAATATATAGAACCTTCAAAGTCATACATCACAAAACCCTGTATATAACCATTTAATTAAATAGATAATTTTACCTTTGAGAAAAATTTTAAAAGCAGTTCAAGTAAAAGTCAACACAATGATACCTTTTTCACCACCCAGAATCGATGAGAAAACAATAGAAAGCGTAGTAGATGCCTTGCAGAGCGGATGGATTACAACCGGTCCCAAAACGAAGTTATTTGAAGAAAAAATAGCCGACTATGTTGTGGGAGATGCGGTCGTAGCCTTAAGTTCTGCAACCGCAGGATTACAATTAATATTACATTGGTTGGGAATAAAAGAAGGCGATGAAGTCATTGTCCCGGCTTACACCTATTGTGCAACGGCAAATGTAGTCAAGCACACAGGAGCAACACCGGTAATGGTAGATGTTAATTCAAACGATTTTAATATAAATATAGAAGCGATTAAAAAAGCAATCACAACCAAAACAAAGGCTATCATTCCTGTTGATATAGGCGGTTTACCAGTCGATTATGACGAGCTTTTTCAATTGGTAAATTCATTAGAAGTATTGGCTAAATTTTCCCCATCTACCGAAGTACAACGTCAAATGGGGCGAATTACTATTGTTTCTGATTCTGCACATTCTATCGGTGCTATATATAAAGGTAAAAAAGCCGGAATGTTAGCCGATATATCTTCGTTTTCATTTCATGCGGTAAAAAACTTAACAACTGCTGAAGGAGGAGCTGTCGTTTTTAACGTTGCTGATAAATTTGATCATAAAGAGTTACAAAAACAATTTAAAACAAGTTCGTTACACGGACAAACCAAAGATGCTTTTAGTAAGATGCAAGTAGGAGCATGGCGTTACGATGTCGTTGAAGCCGGATTCAAATGCAACATGACAGACCTGCAAGCAGCAATCGGATTAGTAGAAATAGACCGCTATGAAGATACCTTAAGAAAAAGAAAAGAAATCTTTGATTATTATACTGAAAGATTAAAGTCGTATGGTTGGGCAAATACGCCCATTTACGAAACCGCCGATAAGACAAGCTCTTACCATTTGTATTTATTAAGGATAAATAATTGTACCGAAGAGCAACGAAATAAAATCATAGAAGAAATTAGCAAAAAAGAAGTGGCGGTTAATGTACATTATCTACCACTTCCCATGTTGAGCTATTATACAAATTTAGGATACGATATAAAAAATTATCCTGTGGCTTTTGAGAACTACAAATCCGAAATATCACTACCCGTTTGGTACAACCTGTCTAAAAAACAAATGAAAACAGTAGCCGATACAGTAATTGAATCCGTTGAGAATGTCTTGGGGAATTTTAATGCTTGATTTTTTTTATGACTATATGATAACTTGTATTTGGATAACCTCTATATGTATCTTCTTTATATTCTGTTATTTCGGCATTTGGAAGTGTTTTAGCAAAACTATATAAATCCTTACAATAGCCAAGAGTTCTCATTCGCCCCCTCTCATAAAAATTAGCATTTTGAATAGATGGTTCACTCAAAACTATTCCAACTTTGCATATTCTCCACATCTCTGACAAGGCTTTTTCAGCTCTAACTTGTCCTAGTTGTTCAAGTACATGGTTTGTGTATATTATATCGAAAGAGTTGTCTTCAAGTTTCAAATCACAAATATCAGCCAAAAAAAGATTATTAATCATAGGTGTATAGGATAGATTATTTATTGCAGAAGCTATGCGTGAATTTGTGTACTCAAATCCATATAGATTAATGTCCGGATTATAGTTATGTACCAAATACATATTTATTCCTGAACCACACCCTGCTTCAAGTACTTTTGGAGAAGGGATACCTTTACACATTTGATTTACACTATGAACTACATCCAATCTCGTATATCCGTTAGGAGCTGAATAAATCTTGTTATTGTATTTTGCCAGAATATTACTTCTTAGCAGAGCTATAGTTTCATATTGAAATTTTTTATATCTCGATAAACTAGAGGTAGAATGTTTTAGTCTGTATTTTATAATTCCTTTTACTCCTCCTATTAAATGGTATAGATGATTGATAAAACTAATAGGAGTGATAGGAAGTTTTTTATTTATGATTTCATCAAATATAGTTCGTCCGTAATATCTTAATCCGTTTTCTGAAAATGCACTGTCAATATGTTTTTGTAAGTCTTCACGTTTTTGATACTCAGGATGTGAACTTGGTCTAATATCCTTTATTTTAATATTAATATCTTCCGTTGCTTGAAAACCTTTTATTTTTATGTTATTCATAAGTTATCGTTAATAAAATTAAAAATACCCAATCGTAGAATCAACTGTTTTGGTAATAAGTGTTGGTATTTGATGTTTATTGGTAATAATTTCTTGTGCAAATGTATCGAATTGAGCAAATACTTTTTCCGTGTAATACGCTATTGATATTAAATCTGTATCATGACGTAAACTAAAATCTATAATTTGTTGTTGGTAGCTGTCTTTCCCACTTAATTTAAAAGCCTTTGTTTCTTTAACCCCTTGTTCTGTCAATTGCATAAGAGCAATTTGAGCATAGTTTTTAATTTTTCGTTGAAGACCGGCATCACTTTTCGCTTCATAAACAACTTCAACGCTTGCACCAAAAGCTTTTGCTAATTTTGCGGTTGCCGGTAATATTTGTAAACTCTCTTTAGAAGCGGTAATTGGCATTACAATTTTGTTAATTTCTTTACTTATAACCTTTTCTTGAACAACCATAAAAGGGACATCAGTACTGGTAATTACTTTTATAGCCCAACTTCCAAAAAGTTTCTGCATACCTTTTGCTCCATGTGTCCCCATGATGATAAGGAAAGCATCTACCTCTTTGGCAACACGACCTATATCGTCAAAAATATTCCCGATTTCCACTCGGAAATCGACTTCTACTCCCTCTGCTGATAACTCAGTTGCTACAGATTTAAGTAAAATTGTACTGGTTTCTTTATCCTTTTTGTTCTTTATAATATGCAAAAGCAAAACTCTTGCTTTTGTTTGCTTTGCAATCGTTACAGCATCTTTTGCAGCCGATTCTGTTACGGAAGTAAAATCGTAGGGTACTAAAAATGTGACAGGTTTCATAGATACAAATTTTTATAAAAATAAGGTATTTGATTTTATGAAAACGGATTTTTATACTTTTTATTTCAACTATAAAAGGTTAATATCTATCAAAAATTGCTAACTTTGGAAGCTATAAGAAAGGCAAGGCGTATTTTAGACGTTATAGGAACGATGGGGGTGAAAGGCAAAAGGGCTTGCGTTTTTTTTTATTATTCAAGATTTTCATCAAATTTATTTTCAGATGTTGTATGATTGATATTATTCCTTTTAAAGCTGTTAGGCCTCCAAGAGATAAAGCAGGTTTGGTTGGTTCTCGTCCTTTTTATAACTACAAAAAGCATATTCTAAATGCCAAACTCGAAGGAAACCCCTATACCTTTTTACATGTCATCAATCCAGAGTTTAAGAAAGGAGATAAAACAAAACCCAACACTGTTGAACGTTTTCAAAAAGTAAGAAATAAATACGAAGAATTTATAAACGAAGGAATTTTAAAAAAAGAGAATAAAGATAAATTATACATCTATCGTCAAATTACTCCAACAAATACCTTTATCGGTTTAATAGCCGGTGTTTCGGTTCAAAATTATATCAATGGTGAAATTAAAATTCACGAACATACCTTGACAGAACGTGAAAAAACGTTTTGTAAATACATTGAAGTTTGTCGTTTTAATGCAGAACCCGTTTTACTGACGTATAAAGATAATGCAATAATAGATTCGTTATTTGAAAAGTATATACAGACCCGTTCAGAGTATGAATTTTCAACAACCGACTGTATTAAGCATGACCTATGGCTGGTAGAATCGGAAGAAGATATTCGATTATTTCAACAAGCCTTTAAAGAAATACCCTTTGTTTATATAGCTGACGGTCATCACCGTTCTGCGTCTTCTGTGCTTTATGCTAAAGATAATCCCGCTAATCCGTTAGCGCAGTACTTTTTAGCCTTTTTTATAGCAGAAAGTAATCTTAAAATAGTTGAGTTTAATCGAACCGTAAACGATTTGAACGGTTTATCAGAGGAAGATTTTTTGAATGCGTTAAAACCTTTTTTTAAGATTATACCACACGGGAATAATGCTTTTTCTCCCAATGAACAGCACAACTTTTCGATGTATTTGAATGGTAGTTGGTATCAATTGATTACTCGTTTAGAATATATAGATGAAACCTCTCTCACAGGAACGTTAGATACACAAATTTTATCCGATACAATCTTTGAAAAAATATTAAATATTCAAGATTTAAAAAAAGATAAACGAGTTTCTTTTATAGAAGGTACACAAGGTTTAGAAAAACTAAAATTAATGGTGGATACCAATAAGGCAAAAGTTGCTTTTGCTCTTTATCCGGTAAGTATAGAGCAACTCAAAAATATTGCTGATACCCAGAGTATTATGCCCCCAAAAAGCACATGGATAGAACCTAAATTAAGGAGCGGTCTAACCATTTTTGAATTTTAAGAAATAGTTAAAAACACATATAAAAAATGAAAAACACAGCATTAACACAAAAGCACATCGAGTTAGGTGCAAAGATGGTTCCTTTTGCAGGTTATAATATGCCTGTACAGTATGAAGGGGTAAACAAAGAACACGAAACGGTTCGAAACGGAGTAGGGGTATTTGATGTTTCACACATGGGAGAATTTCTTCTAAAAGGAGAAAAAGCTTTGGATTTAATTCAAAAAGTAACATCGAACGATGCTTCTAAATTATACGATGGTAGAGCACAATATTCTTGCCTTCCAAATGAAACAGGCGGTATTGTTGATGATTTATTGGTTTATAAAATTAAAGATAACGAGTATTTACTGGTAGTTAACGCTTCTAATATCGAAAAAGATTGGAATTGGATTTCTAAACACAATACGTTTGGCGTTGACATGCAAAACGTTAGCGATACACTTTCTTTATTGGCTGTTCAAGGACCAAAAGCAACAGAAACCTTACAGAAATTAACCGATGTCAATTTATCTGACGTGAAATATTACCATTTTACAAAAGGTGAATTTGCAGGAGTAGATGATGTCATTTTATCGGCTACCGGTTACACAGGGGCAGGAGGATTTGAATTGTATATCCCTAATGATGTAGCAGAACAAGTATGGGATGCAGTCTTTAAAGCAGGGGAAGAATTTGGAATAAAACCAATAGGTTTAGCCGCAAGAGATACCCTTCGCCTTGAAATGGGATTCTGTCTATACGGAAATGATATTGATGACACTACTTCACCAATAGAAGCGGGGCTGGGTTGGATTACCAAATTCACCAAAGATTTTATCAATGCAGAAAATCTAAAAAAACAAAAAGAGCAAGGTGTAAGTCGAAAATTGGTCGGTTTTGAATTACTCGAAAGAGGAATACCAAGACATGGTTATAAAATAGTCAACGAAAGTGGCGAAGAAATAGGAGAGGTAACTTCAGGAACAATGGCTCCCACGCTAAAAAAACCAATAGGTATGGGCTACGTAAAAACCGAATATGCTCAAGAAGGAACAACTATTTACATTCAAATAAGAAATAAAAATATACCAGCCAAAGTTGTAAAATTTCCATTTAAGTAAGTAGAGGATTTTTAGGGCGTTCCCCCAAACAAAAAAAGATGAATTCCATTATTTGGAACTCATCTTTTTTTGTTTGGGGTCGGGCTATCCACTATATCTTTTGCCCGCAAAAGCGGGCGGGCAAAAGGATGCCGTTTCTATCCCTAACGCGGGTCAGGTAAGTGCAAAGAAAATGAAATTTAGTTTTTTATGGAATAAATTATGTCCTTCTATTTAAGATTTGTTGATAAATATTTGCAATAATGAAAGAAAATGTGTACTTTTCTTAAACCTTAAATCCACTATATTATGATAAGAAACTTACTTTTTGCAATTTTTTCTGCAATTTCGGTACTCGTTTTCGCTCAACCCAACAACAATGGTAAACTCGACAAAATTGAAGAGTTTACTACCTATTCTACCATTCCTTTTACCATGCCTGACGGGGTGAAATTAATGACCGATGTCTATTTACCGATTACATCCGATAGTTTGGTAACAACTATTACCATTTCAGGAACGGATTATACCCTAGAGATTATTCCTAAAGGAACACAGCTTTTTGTATATGATTCCGTTGGAGGTCAAGTCAATACAAATCCCTATCAATTGCCTATGGTGTTAACTAGAACCCCCTATGGAAAAGGAGATTATGACGGGTTTGCTATTTTAATGAATATTTTAGGCTTTTCTTATGCGTTACAAGATATGAGAGGACGCTATGAGTCCGAAGGTGTTTATTATCCAATGTACAGTGATGGATGGCGAAAGGATGCTTATCACCCAAACGTATCACACGTGTTAGATATAACGCCTTTAAACAGTCCTCACAACTCTATCTATCACGAAGATGGAAAAAATACTGTAAAATTCATTATGGATAGCCTTTACCAAGGTTACGATTTAGACCATAACGACACTATAGATTTAGTAGATAAAGTATATAATGGAAGTTTGGCTATGTTTGGAGCTTCCGCTTTGGGAAATACTCAGTATCAAGCCGCTTCCGCTTTTCAGCAAAATACACAGCAAGACGGTTTGAAAGGATTATTGCCAATAGTAGCAACGTTAGAATACTTTAATTCAACCGTACAAAATAACGGAGTGTTCAGAAGAGCTTTAACACAAGGTTGGATAGAAGGACAAATGCGAGATGTAGTAGATACCATTCCTTCGGATACAAGTGTACAAAATAACATTCATTCTATTTTCGATTACGGAGGGATTTCGGGGGATTCAATAATGAGTTTGGGAGTCGATCAATTTTCTGTGATACAAGACGACAACGGCTATTCAGCAATGTATCCGAATTATCATTATCGTATGGATATGGATGGTTCTTTTGCACCCGTAGATGCTAATGGTGAATCTGATGCTAACGGTAATTTTAGCAGATATACCAATTTAGCTTTACCAATTTATCATCTTACGGGTTGGTGGGATATTTTTATAAATGGACAAATAGAAACCTACCAAGATATAATGGATAACAACGATGTAGCGGTACAGCAAAATCAAAAATTAGTAATTGGACCTTGGACACATCGAACTATCGGGCAAGATACAGTAGCGGATATAGTTTATCCGCAAAGTGTTTTTGATGTAAGGGTTGCTGGAAATATTCAGAATGTAGGTACTGATAACCTAAATGAAGTGGTGCAAGGTGAAGTTGTAGCATGGTTACGGTATTTATTAAATTATGAAACAGGAAAGGAATTGGGAGAACCAAAGGTTTTGATTCCCGAAAGTCATACATGGCAAAATATCGGTACGAACGATGTTCGTGTACCATCGCAAGATTACTATATTACCTATTCTGATTTTTTAAATTATTTAGGTGGATTTACAGATTTAACAGCTATGCCTATTGAAATAAGGAGTGGAAATAATATTATTCCTTACTCTATTGATTTACCAGCTGATACAACGGCTCAAACTCAAGGGCAAATACCGCTGGGAACACCGGCAACACCACAAGTTGACTTTACTGAAATACCCAATATCCGGTATTTTGTTCCCGGACCTGTTAATGACGGGATTACTCAAAACCAAGGAGTAGGAAATTATTGGACGTCAACCGATGTTTTTCCTTTGAGTAGCGGGGTAGAAGATATGGCTTTCTATCTACATTCTTCCGGTGTGGTTGATACTTTATCTCCTAATTCTATTGAAACACCTTTAAGTTATACTCATAATCCAGATGTTCCAGTTATTACCGTGGGGGGAGGAAATTTAGCAGTACCTACACCTCAACTCGATAGAGTAAGTGCTGGTCCAATGAATTACGCTGACCCTAATTTTGCTTCATACACAATGGATAGAGCAGATGTACTTCAATTTGAAACCGATTTTATAGAAGATTCCCTATCCATAGTCGGTATTCCTAAAGTGAAATTGTATGCGAGTACAACTCCTACGGGGGCAAATCAAGGGTTAACGGATACCGATTTTTTTGTGCGAATTTTAGATGTTTATCCGGACGGTAGAGAATATTTTGTGGTGGAGGGAGCAATCAATGCCAGAGCAAGGGATTATGCAAGGTCTTTGGCAGATGGTAATGAAAATATTCAAGCACCTTATACGAATATAAATATTGGTCAAACTTATGAGTTTGAATTTAATATGTTACCGATTGCTTATACCTTCGGGCATCAACATAAAATGAAAGTGCTTATCAGTAGTAGTAATTGGCCACGTTACCAAAGTAATCCTAATTTACCAATTGAAGACGGGGAGTTCTTTAGAAGAGAACCAAACGACGGTAAAACATACGTTTTTAATAGTGTAGTAATGTCTCCTCGTAGTGCAGAACAGTCGATATTTTTCTCACCTAACGAACCTACGCAGATTATTTTACCTGTAAAAAAAGAGATAAGTTTTGTAAGTATTGAAAACAATGAAGATATAAAAATTAATGTTTATCCTAATCCAACAAAAGATAAAGTATGGATAGATGTAGCTGGAGAGTCGTCATATAAGTGTCAAATTATCAATGTAACGGGGAGAGTTGTTCAAAACATCACTATAAATAACAGACGTAACCGAATAAATTTAGTACCTTTGCCTAGTGGAGTTTATTTTATTGAACTAATAAGTCGTAAGGGAGATAGAATTACACAAAAAATTATTAAAAAGTAAAGCGTATGGAACCAGTTAAGTTTAATACCAAAGACAGACCTGATTTTCATAAGGTTTTAAGAAAAAGAGTCAACAAGTATTTCAAGGAGAATAATATTTCAAAGTATGCAACAAATGGAATGGTTTTTAAAACCGTTTTTATGGTTGCTTTGTATTTAGTGCCTTATATATTGATGTTAACCGTATTTAAGGACAGTACAGCCGGAGTATTTGCGATGTATTTCTTGATGAGTTTAGGTATGACCGGTATTGGATTATCGGTGATGCATGATGCGAATCATGGAGCTTACTCTAAGAATCAAAAAGTAAATCGCTCATTGGGTTATTTATTGAATTTGGTGGGAGGAAGCGATTTGAATTGGAGAATACAACACAATGTCTTGCATCATACTTATACCAATATAGAACATTATGACGAGGACATAGATACCCAGGTGTTTCGTATGAGTCCTAGTCAGGAGCGTAAGCCATTGCATAAGTTTCAAGCATATTATGCTATTTTCTTTTACGGATTAATGACGATATATTGGTTGGTAAGCAAAGATGTAGAGGGGGTTATCCGTTATAAAAAGAAAGGTTTGTTAGAGGGGCAAGGTGTAACGTTTAAGTCTGCTTTAATTACTATTATTATTCAGAAAATAGTTTATTTGGCTTTTTTCTTTTTCTTGCCTATTTATGTAACAACTGTTGGTTGGGGTGTTATATTAGGAGCATTTTTAATGATGCACTTTATTAGTGGTGTTATACTCGCTTTAATTTTTCAACCGGCACACGTTATAGAAGAAACGGAGTTTTATGTTCCTGATGATAACATGTCAATGGAAAGTAATTGGGCTATTCATCAATTAAGAACGACCAGTGATTTTGCTAAAGACAGTAAGTTATTCTCTTGGTATGTGGGTGGATTGAATTATCAAGTGGAGCATCATTTGTTTCCTAATATTTGCCATGTTCACTATAAGTCTATTTCTAAAATAGTGAAAGAGACAGCAGAGGAGTACAATGTTCCTTATCATGCTCACAAAACATTTTTTCAAGCCCTGAAAAGTCATTTTAGTATTTTGAATAAATTTGGAAAAGGATCTGTATAACTTGGTTGATAATGTTTTTTTATTGTCTAAAGAAACTAAAACTCATTTTATAGCACTCTCACATGCGTTAGGGATTATTAAGCGACTGTGAAAAACAGTTGAGTTTTTGAGCTAACGTAAAAATATTGGAAGTTTTATAATCGATTGATTATCAATGTTATATTTTTACGTTAGTTGGAATCCCTAACACGAGTAAAATAGACGGTATAAAGCGTTTTTTGATTCCTTATTCTTCTTCATTAAAATTTTCCATAGTTGGGGCTATGCAAAATTTTTATTCATCGTCTAAGAAAACAAAAATTCACTTTCTCTCCGCCAATTTCACTCGCGTTAGGGATAGAACGGCGTGTTTGAACTCCTTTTAGCCCTCCTCCTTTTGAGGGCTAAAAGAGTGAGTAGTGATAGCCCGACCCTAAAAACAAAAAAGAGCATTCC
>JALWSJ010000261.1 GCA_026993705.1 Flavobacteriales bacterium | reverse complement strand
TTCTCAGATTTAAGTACAAAAGTTTTGGTTTTGACTGCACCTACGACATCATCGCCCACATCGGCTCTTTGCCTTAAAGAGATAACCACTCTTTTGTTAGGATGGTTGATTTTACGTCTATCTACTCTATCGGCTATGGTATTTATTTGTCTAGTCTTACCACCTACATAGACACCATCTATCTCACATACACCTGTAAGCATATCGTGGTTTATATCGTCATGGTGTGCATCATCTAACAATGACTCTCTTATCTTGTGTGATAGTACCCATGCTGTTTTATACTGAACGTCTAGCTCTCTTGATAGCTGTAAGGCACTTAGAGATTTTACAGAGTTTGTGAAAATGGCTATAGCTAAGAGATATGTTTTTAATGGGAGTTTATGACTTGCAAACAGAGTACCGCTTGTCACGCTAAAGGTATGAAAACACTCTTTACATCTGTATTGGTTTCTAGTTGCTATATTGTATGGTTTAGAAGTCGTACCACAATGAGGACAGATAGGCTCTCCATTATTCGCAGACCATCTTATTTGTTTGAAGATATTATGTATCTCTTCATCAGGCATCATGGCTATTCTAACGATTGATAAGGTTCTTGCTTTTGCGGATAGGAGGAAATGTTGTGCCACTATTGAGTCCTTTTGTTCATATAATATATTATATCGTTTTTGATGATAAAAGTAAAGGTATTTATAACTATTTTAGATATATTTATCATTTTTAATGACATATATTAGGTATTGTAAATAATTTATGTTAAAATACTCTCAATACAAAGGAACATCATGGAAGAGATAGAAGATTTACCTAAAAATATTATCAAGTCAGAGCTAAAGCGTAAGGGCTTAAAGGTTAATGATTTAGTTGAACTGCTCAAAGAGTATGGTGAAGAACTTACAGAGAAAGCGTTTAATAACAAGATGAGCCGTGGTGGCTTTTCTGCTGTGTTTTTTATGAAGTGTATGAAAGCACTTGATGTTAATGTTATAAGATTGGGAGAGTAGATGAAGATAGGTTTTACAAAAGATGAGCGAATAGCTTTTTATGATGCTGTAACAGAATTGGATAAAACTTCTGTTTATATTAATGCTGATAAAAACATGGATACTCTGTCTTATACTAAAAAAATAAAAACACATGAAAATATTTCAGGAAGACCAAATGATGAAGAACTAACAAGAGCCTTAATTATTCTTCAGCTTATTTACCTTTATAACTATTCAGCAAAAGCTATAGAGATTGAAAATAGTTTTCATATTGGTGGACATAATAAACTTCCTGCTAGAGCAGTAGAGACAGATATTTGTATTAAGAATAACAAAGGAGAGATTGAACTTCTTTTTGAAGTTAAAAGATTACAAGACTATGATGGTACTGATGATTCATGCATCGAAGACCAACTATTTTATCCTCACAACACGATTGTAAAATTCAATAAAGTTAAATATCTTTTTCATGTTACAGTGGATGTTCCTTTGGTTAAAAACGCTTTCCCCCTTCAATGTATAGGGATTGATACTAGCATTTCAAAAACCTATAAAGAATGGAGTGATAAAGGAAAAGTTCCTCACTTGTTAGATATTGTTTCTAGTGGTGAGAAACCAATACTTGAAGAAGTCTACGTCAAACTAGAAGATTCATCCATTAAGGGAAATAAAAAATTCAAAGACCTTGATGATAATTTTGAGATTAGCACTCTTAAAAGAAAATGGCGAATATTATGGGATTATATTTGGGGTGGAAAGTTAGATGATAATAAAAAGTTTGAGAACTTCAATAAAGTACTTTTAGCAAAAATATACGATGAAAGAAAGACTAAACTTGGTGCATCTTACCGATTTCAAAGAAAGTTTGTAGGAAATGAATTACAATCAGATGAGTCAATAGCCCATGATGTTGATTTGCTATACAAAAAAGCTTTCAGGGAGTATTTATCCAAAGATAAAGACATTGAGCTGTTTAAAATCAAAGGGATTGATTTTAAAGAATTCAGCCCAAGTCTTGTGTCTAAATGTGTTGAACTTTTTGGTGGGCTATCTTTCAACAAAAATAGATATAAAAATGTAGATATACTTGGAGAATTTTATGAAATGGTCATCAGAGATACTTTTAAACAAAGTACAGGATTATTTTTAACTCATCCAAATATAGTTTTATTCATATTGTCTGCCCTTGATGTAGAGGAGGTAGTAACTGATAGATTAAAATACCCTGCTGAAAACCATAGATATAGAATGCCTCTCGTGATAGACCCTAGTTGTGGAACAGGAACATTTTTAGTTAATTACATGAATTATATTCAAAAATATATCGAAGAAAATCATAAAAAAATATCGGGTGGAGATGATGATATTAAAGACTTCATTGAAAGAAATGTCTTAGATAAGTATGCATACAAGTGGGTACTAGATTATGTATATGGTATAGATATTGAACCTGTTCTTGCTACGGCTTGTCAGATTAACCTTATTCTTCACGGAGACGGAAGTACCAATATATACAATGCCAGTGGATTGGATTCATTTAAAGAATATAGTAATGCTTCAATCAGGGGTGCAACAAATATTCTTTCTTCCGATATAAAAAAACCTACAACATATTATGATAAGAATACGTTAGGTAAATTTGATTTTATTGTTTCAAATCCTCCTTTTAATGTTAAAACTAGCGTTCCTGAAGAAGATTTTTCTATGCCAAAAGGAAAATCTGAAGCCTTTTTCTTAGAAAGATGGTATCAACTACTGTGTCCATCGGGAAGAATAGGTGTTGTCTTACCTGAAAGCTTTTTTTCTGTAGAGGATGATATAGAGGGGAGATACTTCCTATATAAGCACTTTAATGTAAAAGCCATCGTTGCCCTACCTATACATACATTTTCCCCACACACAATGACGAATACTAGCCTTTTGTTTGCATCTAAAAAAACAATAGAAGAAGAGAAGAAATTTGATTCCTTATGGAAAAAATATTTAAAAGAGTTTAAAAAGAAACAAGACATTATATTGAATATATTCCCCACAAAAAAAAGTGAAGTGTCTTTTAATAACTCTAAAGAAGAGAAGAAAAAAAACATAAGAGTTATTTTAAATAGTGTTGAAAGTAAATTTAAAGAGGAATTCCATGCAGGGTTTTTAACAATTCCTTTTTTTCAAGATGAATATATCTTTGATGATGATAATTATGGAAAGATTAAAAACACCATCAAGACAACTTTAAAAAAACTTACTGACAGATGGATACTTCATCAGGTATCGAGAAGTCAACAAAATACTTTCTACAATTTTTCTGTTGATGAAATTGGATATAAGGCAGGAATAAAAGGCTCTAAGAATAAGCCAAACGAGCTGATGACCGTACTTGATGAAAAAAAGAATCAAGTCTATGATATAAAATATGCACACAGTTGGGACAAAATAGACATAAAAGACCTAGATACAGTTCTTGGACAAATTAAGGAGTTGAGAATATGGCAATAGTACAAGAAAAGAACTCTGTGGAAGAACTAACATTATTCCCACCTATTAGATGTGACACTCACTTTAAATATAATATAAAAGTGGCACACGACTTCTTTGAAAATGAAGAAATAACATGGATACCTCTTGGTGAAGTGATAGAAGAAATGAAGAACGGAATGAATGTTGAAACGAAATATTATTCTATGGAGAAAACAGAAATTTATTACCTATCTGTATCTCAAATCAAAGAACATGGGCTTATAGAAAAAAATCAAAATTATTTAAGTGAAGAGGTAACGACACTAAAAAGGTTTCATTGTTTGGAACCTAATATGGTTTTGGTTACTCGTTCAGGAACGATAGGGGTTGCAATTTCAACTAATCATCCTTCTTTTGATTTTAAGGAAAAGACTTATGTTGCGTCAGGGTTTGTTATTGCCCTAAAGATAAAAAAGGGTTATTCTGCTAATACCGTAGCAAACTATATTAATCTTTTTGATGTCCAAAAATATTTAATAGCAATGGCATCAGGAGCTTGTCAAAAGAATATAGCACAACCTACCATAAAACACCTTCCTGTACCAGAAACATTATTAACGGGTGAATCTAAAATTAGTGAGTTATTTAATGCTTATGAAGATGAAAGTAGAAAAATACTGAAAGAGATGGAAAATCTTAAAACTAAGCTCACTACACTTAAAATGAATATTTCTTTATCCGTGAAAGATGCCATGGGAAAACATGGAAACTAAAACCCTAGAATACAACAAAGAAACAACCAAAATAACCCTCAACACCTACGATGATGGCTTCTTCCTCTCTGAAACAGATATAACCGAAGCAGTCCTCACTTTAGCCCTTGAAAAGCTATATGATGACTACGGTTTAGAACAAGGTGATGAGTTACATATCACGAAAAAGAAAAGCTTGGGAAATGTTACGAAAATTGAGTTAAAAAAGTGATTATTTTTTAAAAACTTGGTTTTGTGCGTTTGCTACATAATATCGAATATTTAAAACAATGGTAATAAAAAGATTTTTACCACTGACGTTATGATGGTGGTGTTCACTCATAGTTTTTCCTCTTTTTTATAATTATTCGCCGCTTCTTTTAAAATATCCACAAAATATTTTCCTGTTTTACCACCCACAAGTGTTTCTCTCAATT
>JALWSJ010000260.1 GCA_026993705.1 Flavobacteriales bacterium | reverse complement strand
AAGGATTAAAGACCGTTGCTATAAATAATAAACACGTTACACACAACAAAATAAAAACACTTTCTATGCACTCATTTCACTTGAGTTAGGGACGTAAATGAAAGTAAGCACATAAAGCGGTTTTGTCGCTCTTATACTTCTTCATATTTTATTTCCATAGCAGGTGCTATGCAAAGAAAATATTCATCGTCTGAGAACTACAAATTCCACTTTCCTGCACTTATTTCATTCCGCGTTAGGGATAGAAGCGACATCCTTTTGGGTTGTTGCATATATGCAACCCAAAAGATATAGTGGATAGCCCGACCCTCAAAGCAAAAAAAGCGTTCCCTGTTAAGGGTATGCTCTTTTTTGCTTTGAGAGAAACGCCCAAAATATAATTTAGATACTAATCTTTTACCCTTGAAAATTTAAGAGCTTTTAGCATCCAATTAGGTAAAGGCTGTGTTGCCGGTCTTTTTTCTACGTTTAAGAATAATCCTAATTTTTCTATGATTGGAATTTTATAAACCTCTATCAACTCTATCCATGTACCGTCGGGGTCTTCTATGTAAGTGCAATGTACCTTGGTGTTTTCACCCATACTCAGCACGTCTTTGGTATCGCAGGTAAAACCGAATCCTTTTTTGGCTAGAGCTTCTCCTAATTCTTGCATTCCACGAACATCAAAACCTAAGTGTACAAAACCTGTATCTCCCCAAATTCTACCTTCATAAATCTTTACCGGAGTTCTATCGCTTAGGTCTTGTACCAACTCAATGTAGGTGTCGCCACTCAATTTAGTGAACCCTCCTCCTGATGGTTTGGATTGGGTTAGCAAAACTCTTCGGTATTTACCATTTCCTCCATTTATGTTTTTCCAATCTTCAAAGGTTTCGGTTACATCATAAACTACTTTATCATACCCTAATATATCGGAATACAAAGTCATTGCTTTTTCAACATCCGAAACACCGATAGAACTACCTGCTATTCCTCCCGTTATATGCTTTCCTTTCGTAAACCAATTTTTGCCGGGAACGATTTGAAAAAGTAAACCTTGCGGGTCTTTAACATAGAATGTTTCCCAACCGTTTGGCATCTTTACAATTTCAGAGATAACATTGGCTCCATTTTCTTTGTAGTATGAAAAGGCTTTTTTAACATCGGGCGTTTTAACCATTCCGATATAAATCCCCAAATCTCCTAATTGATGTTCTACTTTTGCTGATGATGCCTTAAATGAAGTAGGACTTACAACTTCCATGGCACAACCACCTTGAAGGTTGGTAACCATTGCTGCACGCTTGGTTATTGTTTGGTTATTGGTATAAATATCCATTAGCGGTGCAGGTGCTTCGTCGTTAAAGAAAGGTATATCCAGACCAATAAATTTTCTATACCACTTCCATGCCTTAGCATGGTCGGGAACTCCCGCCCCTAAATGTTGTATTCCGTGTATTGTGTACATTATATAAAACGCTTGTAATTAAGACTTTACTCTTTCTGTATATTGTCCTTTTTGTGTATCTACTTTTATTTTATCTCCTGTATTGATAAATAAAGGAACTTTTATCTCAGCACCGGTATCAATAGTAGCCGGTTTCATGGTGTTGGTTGCCGTATCACCTTTTACGCCCGGTTCAGTATAGGTAACTTCAGCTTCAATAAATAAAGGAATATTTACCACTAACGGAAGTTCTTCTTCAGCATGAAATATAATCGTACAAATATCACCTTCTTTAAGAAACTCTGGTTTTTCAATAAGGTGTTTATCGATAAAAACTTGCTCATAAGTATCGGTGTGCATAAAATGATAGCCATCACCTTCCGGGTAAAGGTACTGATAGGGTCTATTTTCTATTCTGATTACATCTATTTTATGTCCTGACGGAAAAGTATGATCGACCACTCTACCGGTTTCAACATTTTTAAGTTTTGTTCTCACAAATGCTGGTCCTTTACCCGGTTTTACGTGAAGAAATTCCACTACTTGAACTAATTTTCCGTTGTGCTTCATACAAAGCCCGTTCTTAATGTCTGCTGTTGATGCCATTTTATAGTTTATTTGTACAAAAATCCATACGTTTTTCCAGTTGGATTTTTAATTTATTAATTTATAATTTTTACAAAGATAATGAACTTGTTTTAACTTTAGAGATTTAAATAGTAGTGAAGTATTAGTCTCTAACCTCATTTTATTCAAATTCCATTGCTAACCTTTTCATAGTCAAAGGTTGTATCAATGTATTTTGAGGTTCTTTTATCGGAATTGGTTTTCCAGTATTTTCATCTTTATTTTGAAATTTATTGACACCTACCATTATCCGTTTTTCTTCTTTTAATGCTTCAACTTTTTTATCGTATTGTTGATTTATCTTGTCTTGCACAACTCCTTGAATGAGTTCCTCCACTACCCCTCCGTTTTGTTCCATTTCCTTAAACTCATTCCACGCCTTGTCTTCAATTTTTCGAGTTAATTCCTCAATGTAATAAGAACCACCACCGACATCAGAAACTTGCCCCATATAAGATTCCTCTTGTAAAAGTAATTGAATATTTTTTGCTAATCGCAAACCGAAATCTGCAGACTCTTTTTCTTCGTTGTTATCAAAAGGTAAAACGACTAAAGAATTTACTCCTGCAATTACTGCCGACATTCCACTCGTGGTAGCTCTCAATAAATTATTGTATTTGTCTTTTAAGGAATAATAAAGATTAGAAGTCTTAGCATTTATTTTTATCTCAAATTCTTCAATATTTTCATCGTACTCGTTAACAATAGTTGACCACAATGTTCTAAACGCTCTTATTTTGGCAATTCCCATAAAATAAGACGTTCCTACTGAAAATGTAAATTCCATTGAATGCAGGATAGTCAATAAATCCTCTCCGGAATGAAGTCGCTGAACCAAATACTCGTGCCCGTGCGACAAAACACAAGCTATTTGCGTAGTAATATCAGCCCCCGCATCAGCATATATACTTCCGTCAATACCAAAGGTAACGAAATGTGGAATTTTACTTTTTACTGCTTGTAAAGCCAAGACCGTTTCTTCTTGAAAACTCAACACTCCCGAAAGTGCCAACTCTCGAACGGGATCAAATAAAAAGCCTCCATAAATAGTATTTAAATCATACCTTTTAGACTCCAAAAAGGAAACATATTTTTCAATAATTCGGACTGCTTCCTTACCTCCAATACGTAGATAAACCTTAACAATATCAATTTGAATAGCATCAAAAACAGCATTAAAATCTACATCTTCAGACAAGTTATAGAGTTCCAAAGCATTCACTCCTCCGGCTAAAGCCTTTAATAACTGTTGATTAATCTCATTATCAGAAGCATCAAATTCTTGACGTATATCCCATGAATTGTTGAACACCTTATTACCACGCGTATAAGGAAATTGAGCGGGATTTTCTTGTTCTATTTCAGTAGAAAACAGCACCGGATTGACACTCCCCAATTCCGATTGCCAAATTACTGTTTCAAAAGGTTTTCCCTTTAAATCCTGAATAATTTTCTGTTCCCACTCCTCTTGACTACTTTCTTTAAATTCACTAAATAAATTCATTGCCTAAATATCTGTTGTGTAAAGATACAAAAAACTATTTATAGAACAGAGTTAATGTTTATTTGGGCGTTCCCCTACAAGCAAAAGTGCCTTTCTAATCGATTAGAAAGGCACTTTTTGCTTGTAGGGTCGGGCTATCCGCTATATCTTTTGCCCTCCAAAAGGAGGGAGGGCAAAAGGATACCACTCCTATCCCTAACGCATCGGGACATATGAACACTATATAATCAACATAGCATCACCGTAAGAATAAAACTTATATCCTTCTTTAATGGCTTCTTGATACGCTCTCTTTATTAAATCATAACCTGCATAAGCACTAATCATCATTAACAATGTTGATTTTGGAGTATGAAAATTGGTTATCATAGCGTCAGCAATACTAAATTCATAAGGCGGGAAAATAAATTTATTTGTCCAACCTTCAAAAGGTTTTAATGTTTTACCTACAGAAACGGAACTCTCCAAAGCTCGCATGGATGTTGTACCAACAGCGACTACCTTTTTCTTTTCTTTTTTCGCTCTATTTACCCTTTCAGCAGTTGACTCAGGAATCATAATCTCCTCTGAATCCATTTTGTGCTTGGTTAAATCTTCTACCTCTACATTTCTAAAAGTACCCAACCCAACATGTAAAGTAACTTCTGCAAAATCAATTCCTTTTATTTCTAAACGCTTCATCAGTTGTTTACTAAAATGTAAACCTGCGGTAGGTGCTGCAACAGCTCCTTCGTGCTTTGCAAAAATGGTTTGATATCTTTCCTTATCTTCCGGTACCGGGTCTCTTTTAATGTATTTTGGAAGCGGTGTTTGTCCTAATTTACGAAGTGTTTTTTGAAACTCATCGTAAGAACCTTCAAATAAAAATCGAAGTGTACGACCTCTTGAGGTTGTATTATCAATAACCTCCGCCATTAACTCTTCGTTTTCTCCGAAATACAATTTATTTCCTATTCTAATTTTACGAGCAGGATCTACTAAAACATCCCAAAGTAAACTTTCTCTGTTTAGCTCTCTTAATAAAAATACTTCGATTCTCGCACCTGTTTTTTCCTTGTTCCCATACATTCTAGCAGGAAAAACTTTGGTGTTGTTCAGGACAAAAACATCTCCTTCATCAAAGTA
>JALWSJ010000259.1 GCA_026993705.1 Flavobacteriales bacterium | reverse complement strand
ACCTGCTTTACCAAAGGCTTTTTCTAACTCCTCCTTTGATTTTTGTTTTAGATCTTTACCATAATAAATTCCCATTCTATACATTTTTTGAGCGGTAACTTTACCGATGCCAAAGAATTTAGCAATTGGTAATTCTTCCAAAAAAGATTCTACTTCTTCCGGTGTGATTGTCTTTTGTCCATTGGGTTTGTTGTAGTCTGAAGCAACTTTTGCCAAGAATTTATTGATGGATATTCCCGCTGAAGCGGTCAATCCTGTTTCGTTGAATATCCTGTTTCGTATTTCCGTAGCCAACAGACCAGCTGAGGGGTGATTTTTCTTGTTTTCGGTAACATCTAAGAAAGCTTCATCCAGCGAAAGAGGTTCAACTAAATCCGTATATTCAAAAAAGATGGAACGAATGATTTTAGATATTTCTTTGTACCGTTCAAATCGAGGTTTAACAAAAATAAGATGAGGACAACGCTCCAGAGCTATCTTTCCCGATAAGGCGGAACGCACATTGTATTTTCTAGCTTCGTAACTGGCAGCAGCTACCACACCTCGATTTCCACCGCCACCAACAGCGATTGGTTTTCCTCTTAATTGCGGATTATCTAATTGTTCGATAGACGCATAAAAAGCATCCATATCTACATGGATAATTTTTTTATGCGAAAGGAGTGAAGACATTTTTTTAAGTTGTAACTAAAACCTCCTTAAAGCCTCGTTTACCAACTCAAAATCGGGCTCTATATCGATTGCTCTTTTGTAATAGATAAGTGCAGAATCTCTATTCCCGGAAAACTCGTAACTGTATCCGAGGTTGTATAGTGCCAAAACATAATTTGGATTGAGTTCTAAGGCTTTTTTAAAGTAATTGATTGCTCCTCTTACGATAGTGTCTCTAACCTGTTGCGGAGCATTATCTCGGTAAGAATCTATATAGCATACACCAATGTTGTAGTAGGCTTCTTCAAAGGTGGAATCTATTTGTAAAATATGTTGGAAACTTTCTATAGCTTCTTTTGGTCTTCCTAGATTTCTTAATAATAGCCCTTTGTTTCTCCAGGGTTCAATCATGGTGGTATCAATTTGAGCCGCTGCGTCTAAATAGATTAATCCTGTTTCGTTGGTATCAAGGGTGTAGATGTAACCTAATTCGGCATTTGCATCATAACTTGTTGCATCCATCTCTACGGCTGTTTGAAAAGAGGATTGTGCCAATTGTAAGTTACCGTGGTCAAGGTATAGGATTCCTTTCAATAAATATGGTTCGGATAGGGTAGGGCTTATGCGTAAAGCATTATTTAGATATTTCAAAGCCAAATCATCTTCTTTTTTGATGATTTTGATTTTCGCCATAAGTATATCGGCGTGAGTGTTGGTAGAGTCCAGTTCCAATGTTTTGTTGAGGTAAATCTCAGCTTGGTCATATAACAAAGGATTGATATCTTTTCCTGCTTTGTTAAATAATAATTCGGCTTTTTGAAAGTTGATTTCCGGAACATTGGGAGTGATGGTCAACGCTCTGTTGATGTCATCGATAGCTTTGCCGAACTTTGCTTTACGAGCAAAGTAATCAGCTCTTTTTAAATAGACATTAGGACTTTCCGGATTGTCTAGTATTTCTTGCTCGATGGCCTCTATGGAGTTGGGATTGATTTCTTGTTGTTGCGGTGTTGTTTTCTGTTGCTTCTCTTCGTGGTTACACTGTGTAAAAAGAAGACTTATCAGAATTAAATGTATGTATCTCATATTGTTTGCAAATGTTTATTTAACCAAAATACAAAACTAAAATAAAATACGAATGATGAATATGTTTTTTAGTATTTGGTTTTATTTTACCGGTTAACGGAAAGCTACCAATGAAAGAAATGAGAGGGAGGCACGACTGGAAGTGTAGTGAATACAACTTTTCCTGTGGGGTTGGAGGTGTGAAATTCCTTTTGGTTGTTCTAAGGTGTAACAGTCTTTTCTATTTAATTGTCTGTATGTTAGTTATTTCCCTTATAAGGGACAGCTTTTTCCATTTTGGTAGTGGAGATAGCACGAGAGAAGTAAAAATAAAACTAATATTTATTAATTATTGTTTTTCCGTTTATATCTTTATATGAATGGATTTTTACTTTACCTCTATTATTGTAGTTAGTTAAATCAACAATAGAATCTTGTATAACACTAATAGAATAGATCCTATTCTTTTTATACATAATTATTAGCATTAGAGAATCGTTTTTATATAATTCTTGTCTTAACAAATTTCCTTTATTATCGAATATCATCCAAAAATTTTCTCTTTTACCATGGTTATATATTCCTTTTTCTACACCTGATTCAATAACAGGTTGATTTTTTATTTTATAATAGTACTCTCTTTCTAATTGCCAAAAAGCATGTCTTAAGCCCAAAGAATCAAGCTGATTACAATTTTCTTGAGAGTATAAATTAAGTGAAATAGTAACTATCAAAAGAATATATATTGTTTTAATCATATTTTAAGGATATTGGGGTGTTGGTGAAAGAGTAGTGTATCCACCTCCAAAATTAGATGGAATATAAGGTTTATAATAACTGCCTCCCATTGTTCCACCACTTGAAGGCACCCCTTTAAAAATTGGAGATAATGATGGAGCTCCATTCACATTCATTAAAGTGTTTTTTATTTTCTCATCAGAAACTAATTTAACTTTAATATAACCATAATGTGTATAGCCATAATAATCACCACCTATTTTATAAGTTTCTTTTACACTCCTAATATTATTTATTACCCATTTTTTTGCCCTAACTTCATCATAAATATCTACTCCTATTACACCGCTATTAGGCTTGTCTGGGAAAGCCATTTCTTTACCTTCTAATGCTTCTTTTAGGTGATATGTTTCTTCAAAAACACCACTAGCACCTAATCTTTCTGTTAGGTTTGGATTCCATTTAGCACTGTATATTTTTTGCCCTTTATCATTTTCTCCATCAAAACTTATTGTCCCCCCTTCTGCCGATTCATCTCCTATATGTTCAAATTTCACAACAATATCTTGGTTGTCTTTAAAATCATTATATATTTTCGCAAACTCAGGTTCATATCCATTCCTAAGAGATTTTCTCATATTAATTTCACCATTTTTTTTATATATAGGAGTTGCTCTTCTCTTTGCATCTTCATAACCGCTAGCAGTAGAGTCAATAACATCTCCAAATGGATCATTGAAACATATCGGATTATTATCCATAGAACAATAAGGCGACTGCCAAGGTAAACTTGACACCTTCGGGTCAACACTCAACCATTTACCAAGCCTAGGGTCTAACCCTCTAAAGAACGTTGTATAATAATTCCCTTCCCCTTTTATCTCATCATCCTTTTCACTTCCTTGGTAGCCGTAACGGTAGTTTCCATTATTTCCACTTCTACCACCCATCCCCATCCCAAAGGGGTAATAGTCAGGGTTACTTATGATATTCGACGTTAGGAAAATTCGGTTTGTTTTAGTAGGGATGTTGCTTTTTTGATGTGTGTAACTACTTGTTTTTGAGGTTGTAGAGTGTAAACGTAGTTGTACTTTAGGTATAACCAAAGTATAATTATTTACATACATATTACGGTATAGTGTATAAAGTTGAACGGTTACTTTTGGTAATATTTTGTTTATGTTGTACTTTATCTTTTCTAAAAACAAATATATTGTTTCCGAAAGGTTATTCAGTTTGATGTATATCACAAAAAATACTCTATACAGAATAGAGTATAATATAGAATTTGATATGTATAAATTTTTGTTCAATCGAGTGTTTACCGTTATCCCGATAAAGATAGTAAAAAGTATTTGTTTTTATACTTTTTTTGCGTCTTTTCGTTTTAAGAATACGAAAACACACTATTTTATTTCCAAATTTCTTCGCGTTAGGGATAGGAGTGGCATCCTTTTGGGTTGTTGCACTTATGCAACCCAAAAGATATAACGGATAGCCCGACCCTCATTTGCTAAACAAGCGTTTCCGTGCAAACGGATATGCTTGTTTTGCAAATGAGGGGAACGCCCTAAATATCTACACCGAAAATATTTTTTACAATTGTACCTATTCCAAACGAAAGAGCAGAAACGCCCAAAGAAATCAATGCCATCTCTATAAATCGACTTTTGAAGGATAGGGCTTTGGCAATGGATATGTAATAGGTGTACCCCGCAATGATGAGCACGGTAAATAGCAACATTCCTCCTAAAGCAAGGTATGGATTGTCTTGTATGAGGTAGGGGAATACCAAAAAAGCTACGGTTAGGATATAAGAAACTCCTGTGTAAATAGCAGCTGTAATAGGGTTTACTCCTTCTTTGTCTTCCTCTTCTTTTGAAGCTAAATAGCCTGATGCAGCCATGGATAGAGAGGCGGCAAATCCCATAACAAGCCCTGTTGCTCCGACCAACGTGTTGTTGTTAAAAGCAAAGGTTAGTCCTGCCAAAGTACCTGTAAACTCTACCAAAGCATCGTTTAGTCCGAGTACAATTGAGCCTGCGTAGATAAGACGGTAATCATTAAGTATATCAATGAGTTTTTGTTCGTGTTCCAGTTCGTCTTGTTTAATTGCAAGGGCTTCGGGGTACTGTTTGCTGATTTTCTCGTAGAAAATACTTGCTTCAGCTTCTCCAGCTTCCAGTAGGCGTAGCGAAAAAGATAATCCGAATATTTTGGCTAAGAATAAATG
>JALWSJ010000258.1 GCA_026993705.1 Flavobacteriales bacterium | reverse complement strand
GAGCCAAAAGGAGACAGTCATGGATCACCATCCGACCTACATATCAGTCCTATATGGGCGATATAGTGTTCGGATGCCAGTATGACTTGCCAAAGAAATATTAACTTTTTACCAGCAAAAAGTCAAGGTTTATCATTGAGAATCTCTTAATATCAAATCCAATATTTTAACTGTGTCGTATTGGTGAGATAAACTTAACATTCCAAAAATTTTAACCATTTCCAGTATTATAAATGAGTTATTTTTATCAATTTTAAAATACGCAAACTCCTTTTTTTTGGCACATCGTCCAATTAACGGACTTCTTGATAGTAATTCTGTAATCGGAAAACAAAAATAAAGCATAGGCTGAACTCCAATGGCTTTTTGTTTTTCTCTTATTGTAATTTCAGCAATAATTTCATATTTCTTAAACTTGTATATGAGCTGAGGGTATTCAACCTTTAATACCTCAAAATTAATTTTGTTTATAATTTTGCTAATTGGGTGTGTTCGTCTAATTGCACAATGTGGGTGTCTACTTATTAATTTATCTTCTTCTAAACTTTCAATTTCTTTTTTCAATTCTTCTAATTCATTTGCACTAATAACTTTGAAATTAATCAAATAGTACAAATATTCACTTAATTCATAAAATGCTTTTGTTTTCCCATTATACGCTATAAAATTTACATTTTTTAATGTTGTATTCTCATAACTTTTAAAATTTGATTTTTTATAATTATCTAAATTATTAGGTTTTTCAGCATCATAACCTATTTGCCATTCTATATAATTTTTTTGATTAAAATGCTTACTTCTACTTGCAAAAGGAAGTCCATAACCATAAATATTATTTCTTTCTTTAACTCTTATTTTGCCTGATGTTGTTGTAAGTGGTATTGCAACAACAATTTCTTTTTTTTCTTTGTCAATTTTCTTAATATACATAGTGATCACCTATTAAAATTTTAAAATAATTCATAATATTTTCTTTGGCTTCTTGAATAGATATACTTTCATCATAAGTAATATATTTTTTTAAGAAAGGATGTCTATCTATTATCTCACGAAAAAAATATTTTTTATATTTTTGAAATAAACTATTATTTATAAAAACATCCAAGTTTCCAAAATAATATGGCAATAAACAAGTGAATTGTTTAAATACATCTACATAAACATAATATTCCAACCTGCTTTTATCGATAATTATCGTATTAGGGGTAAACTTATGGACAAAAGTTCTATTTCTTTTTAATGCATTAATATCTCTCATCGTCCAAAATAAAATATCATCTTCTTTTAGAGTTTTGTTTTTTAAAGGATACTTATTGATATAATTTGGAATAAAATCAAAATCTGTTAAAGCAAAATTATGCCCATCGATCGTTTCGAATCTATAATTCTGGATATAATCATAATTCATACCTAATTTATCTTTTTTGTATAAAGCAATAATTATTGGAAATGAAATTCCTTTTGAAGTTTCTTTAAAAGTTCCACTATCTATAACAACACTATCTATTAGCTTATAATTGTTAACGAATTTTTTTAATAAATTAAAATTTGTTTTTTTTACCAAGTATGACAATGGATGTAGAACACATATTATATCTGCATTTAACTTTGCATAAGACAATAAAAACGACATTCCAAAATCTCTTGTTTTAATATCAAAATCAACCTGTATAGTATTTTTTTTAATATTATTCCTAATCATAGAAGTTGTATCGTTGTATGGAGGATTTCCTATAATAATTAAATCATCATTGTACGAAATGTTAAACATTTTTCTACTTACATTTAGTAAAGCATTTTTGTTAAAGACCTCTACTTCTGGAAAATTTTTTTTAGTTTTTTTAACTGCAATAGGATCAATATCATTTGCTTTTTTCTGACATTTTATTTTACAATTAAAAAAATTACCATATCCACAAGAACTATCCAAAACAACACTTCGAAAAGTTAAAAAGGGAGCAATTTTATCCCATACTATATCAATATATTCTTGCGGAGTATAAAATGCGCCCAGGTTAATTCTATCTTGAAATTTCAAGTGTTCCTGATTATTCGATTTATCTGCATTTTGAAAACATAAAGACGAATTCACAAATTCTTCTCCTTTGTTTGTTTAGAGTGTATCTTAATCATCATGATCCCCTTCCGCAAGCAAGCAGAAGGGGATCGTAATACACAAATAAGTTTAAAATATTCCTACAAGCTCTCTTGCAAGTTTATTTTCCAAAACAGGTGTAGCCTTCTTCAAATTAAGATTAGTCTGCACCGCTTCCGCAACAATTCTTGTCCTGTATGATTGATACGAAGTCTGAACATTGCGCGTACTCTTGTAGGTTGTTCCGATACCGTTAGAAAGATTGGAACTTTCCTTTGCTTTAATAGTTCCGTTGACCTTTTCCTTTACTTGAATATCTACAACACCCATATATTTATCCACATGTATGGCAGCTCCCGCAATTGCGCCCAAAGCGCTTCCCAATACGGCACCCGCGCTTATAGTGCCGACTCTGCCGTAGTGGTTGCCAAATGCCGATCCGACTAATGCCCCGCCGAATCCGCCTGCCAAAGCCCCTGCGTATGTCATGTGTCTGCTTTCTTTGCCCATGTAAAGAACATTACCCTGAAGCCAATAATGCGCCTTATACGGATCGGAAACTATTCTGTATCCTTTTGCCGTAATCAAATTGACTACATAAGACTGAAGATCGGGCATCGGAACATCGGATGTATTCTTTATCTGAACAAAAATAGTCTTTTGGTCCGGTCTGACCGGATTCAGGAATATCGTATCGCTCATCTTTGCCGATGTGACCAGCTTTGCATGCTCGATTCCCGTTGCCACCTGAGCGCATCCGCTCAACTGCACTGCCGCGAATATTACGGCAACAGCAAGTAAAAGACCCTTGAAACCTTTCCTCATAAAAACCTCCTAAAAATTGATTGTTCTAATATTTCCAAAGCTCAAATCTGTCCCAAATGTAAGATGCCTGCTTTCCTGCAATGGTTTGACTCATTCCCAACCGTCCACCATGGTTGCTTCTTTTTGCTCTTCTTCGTTATCACCGTTATTAAGAATTTTATCTACAGCGGCAGTATCGGTAAAAAATATTTCCTTCAGCCGTTTGTTTCGGGCAAGTATCAGCAGAGCGGCGGTTATTGCCGCGCTCTTGCTTTTTCCGTCTATAAGTTTATAAAGCCTGGCTGCTTTGCCGGTTACCGTAGCCTGCACTTTGACGCTACTGATGTCCATAATAGCCTCTGACATTTGCAAATTCGTAAGGTTTATCGGTAAAAACGGTATTTCCCGGAACCCTCTTGCCTTGCAGATAATATGCCCCTCCGCCGGCAAATATTACTTTGTTTGCCTGTTTAACTATATCAAGACGTTTAGACTTAATCTCATTGATAACAAAGTCTGTATAAAAGTCAAGCTGAGAAGAAATATGATCGCTTAAATCTATCCTGTCCCCGTATATCTGCATTTCTTTTTTCTCAAAAACAGATTTCACATCCTGCTCGGATAACTCAAAATTATACCGTTTCTGGATAAGAGACTGCAAATCGGTAATAATCTTGTTTGTTCCCTGTTTGGTTGCAAAAGACAGATCGGCGCGCGGTTTGCCGTTTTCAAACACAAGAAAATCAAAGGTGTTGTAGCCGATGTCAACTACACATACCAAACCTGTTGCATTGCCCTTGTAAAGATTCATTACCCCCTGTCCCTGCGCAAGCAGGATAATCTTGGAAGGAATGACAACCTTATCATCCACGACAATTTTAGATAAAGCATCAAAATATCTTTGACGCTCATTCCAATTGACGATCGAAAGACCGGTAACCAACTCAGCGCCCTGTATATCCTCACCGAAAGCGTGAAATGCAAGTAAAGGCGAGTATTTAACGAGAAAATCAAATCCTCTCGTGGTAACCGCATCCATCGAAGCGGTTTTACCTACATTATAACGAATACCGTTATAGATATGCCCATGCGGTTTGGCAAAATCTGCCTGAGATTCCGCCTGTTTGCTGATAGCAGTAGGAAACTTTAGATATTTGTCGGAAGCAATACATACTTTTGTATCGCCGTAACCAATGTCAATTGCCAATCTTTTGCTCATAAATCCTCCTTTTTGATTTAGTCATAATATATGTCCAAAATTAAAAAAGTCAAGGGGAAATATTAAAATAAGCGCATGTTTCATTAAATTAAAATCAATAAAAATTGTTTATATTGATTTTATAATCTTTAAATGATGTGTTAGGAATACTTAATTTGGCAATTATTAAGGATGTATATGGAAATTTTAGAAATGTATATTTTCAGAGTTGTTTTTCTACGATCATATCAAAGGCAAATATTTCTATTATCTTTTCAAGCAATATTTATTGCTGTTAAAAAAGATATTAAAATTTTTTATAAATGAATAAAGAAAGAAAAACAATGAATAAGAATCAATATTTATTATTTACTGGCAAGATAATGCGGTGTTGCAAAAAGAATAAGTATTAACTTTTTTGAGCTGCTGCAGAGTTAATATATATCGCAATTAAAAAATAAAAAAATGTAAAAAAAATACAAAAAAAACTTGACAAATTAAAAAAAGGTATTATATTATAGATAAATCAAGAAAAGGGGGTTGAAATATGAGGGTGTATTTGGAAGAGGATGAGCAGTTTGGGATAGACATTGTTCGAGAC
>JALWSJ010000257.1 GCA_026993705.1 Flavobacteriales bacterium | reverse complement strand
AATTAAAACACATGGCAGAAAAGCTAAAAGTATTTTCAAATATGGATTGTCTTATGTATCCAATATTCTGCTAAATGCTCAAAGTCAGGATGATATAGGGATCTTTAAATTTTTGTCATGTACTTAGGAGAGTTTTATTACTTATTTTTTTTATTACCCTTTTTACTTCACAAATTGTTTTTTCTCAAGGCGAAGGAAACAACTGGTATTTTGGAAACTATGCTGGGTTAAGTTTTTCTACTAATCCGCCTACAGTTTTAAATGATGGACATTTACAAACAGGTGAAGGATGTGCATCAGTAAGTGGCAAAGATGGTACTTTGGTCTTTTATACAGATGGTCGGTATGTTTATGATGCCAATCACAATATTATGCCAAATGGAAGTGGATTATACGGAAATGCCAGTTCAACCCAATCGGCTGTTATCTGTCCTAAACCCGGCACGTATAATTATGGTACACAACGCTATGATGGTTATTATATTGTTACTATTGAAGTTAATGATGGATTATCAGCCGGAGGACATAATGCGGGTGTTCGTTATACCGAAGTTGATATGACGTTAAACGGGGGATTAGGAGATGTTGTTGCTGCTAATAAAAACGTACACTTATTTGGAACAACCACAATAGAAGGTGCAAACGTAGCTAAACATGCCAACGATTGCGACTATTGGATTATCGGGAAAGAAGTAGGGAATACTAATGTTCGCACCTATCATGTAACTCCTGCAGGAGTGAATACTACACCTGTTATAAGCACGAGTAACTTTGTGGGAAGTGCCAGCTTGGGAAGTGTAAAAGTATCTCCTAATAATAAATTGGTCAGTATTGTAAACTACCCTTATGGTATTGAAGTCTTTGACTTTGATAATGCATCTGGTGTCTTAACACATAAATTTTCTGATAAAATCGGTTCAGGATACGATTACAGTTCTGAATTTTCTCCTGACAGTAAAGTTCTATATCATACTCAATTAAACAATGCTACTATTTATCAATACGACTTAACAGTTCCAAATAACGCTTCATTTGTTGCATCTCGAACAGCGATTGGAAGTACTTCAAATACTATAGGTTATCAAATGTGTGGCTTACAACTCGCCCCTAACGGAAAAATTTATGCAGCACTCCAAGGACAAGCTAGTCTTGGTGTAATCAATAGCCCTAATACCTTAGGAGCAGGTTGTAATTACCAAGACATGGCACAAAGTATAGCCGGAGTAAATACTTATAGTGGAACCAGTATGACATCATCACTAGGTCTTCCAGCCTTCCCTTCATTCTTCATTAAAGAGCCTACCGTTATCAAATCTTCTTACTTGTGTTTTAACGACCAAACGAAGTTTGAGTTATCGGATACGGTTGGGGTTTCCAATGTAGATTGGTTTTGGACACCAGTTGGTTCTCCTTTGCCTATTGCTCCTAGCGCTAATATCTTTGAACCTACAGTTCAATTATCTACACAAGGGGATTATGCTGTTATGGCGGTTGTTTATTACCCATGCTTTATTGATAGTATTCGTGATACAATTACAATTACCAATGTAAATACAGTAAATTTAGGTAACGACACTACTTTTTGTAAAGGAAATACACTTACACTAGACGCGGGAAATGGCTATGATTACTATACATGGCATGATGGCTCCACTAATCAAACTTTCTTAGCAGATACGTCGGGGCAATATTACGTAGAAGTTGCTAATGTAGGAGCAAATTTGGTCGTTAATGGAGATTTTGAACAAGGGAATACTGGGTTTTATAGTGAACATGTTTTCCAAAACCAATCTGGCAGTCAAATATTACAAGGAAATTATGATGTTATTCAAGGGGGGGCAGGGATCTATAATAATATTGCAGATTGTAATGATCATACAACGGGTACGGGAAATACATTTGTTACAAATGGGTCAACAACTACTTCTGGTATAAAAATGTGGTGTACCTCTTTTCAGGTTTCTCCAAATACTGATTATATTTTTTCAACGTGGTTAACTAGAACTTCATCATCAAACCCAAGTATTCTAAATTTTACTATTAATGGTCAATCAATAGGTACTCCCTTTCAGGCGAGTTCAATTAATTGTGAATGGAATCAGTTCTTTGAAGTTTGGAATTCTGGACTTACTACAAATGTTGAAATATGTTTAATAAATACACAAACACAAGCATCTGGTAATAGCATAGCAATGGATGATGTTTTCTTTGGTGAATTATGCAAAACATCAGATACCATAAACATAACCGTTGGAGAAATACCTCATGCTGAATTTTCTCTGTCAGATACTTGTGAATATACAGCGGTAACTTTTACCGATGCTAGTTCTATTCCTGCTCCAGAAAACTTAGCTCATTGGAGTTGGGATATAGATAATGACGGTACGGAAGATTATAACATCCAAAATCCTACTCATCTTTATCCAGCGGGGACTTATACGGCAAAACTGACCGTTACCAGTGCTAATGGTTGTTCTAAAGACACGACCATGCCCGTTGTAACTTACCCTAAGCCTAATGCTGACTTTACGTTTACGGAAAAATGTTTGTATGATTCCTTACCTTTTGTCGATGCTTCTACCGTTTCATCTCCTGACGTTATCGCTGCATATGCTTGGAATTTTGGTGAAAATCAAC
The DNA here is from genome assembly GCA_026993705.1 of Flavobacteriales bacterium. GTDB lineage: Bacteria > Bacteroidota > Bacteroidia > Flavobacteriales_D > Parvicellaceae > S010-51. The sequence goes on along the minus strand of JALWSJ010000257.1, from coordinate 2,065 downwards.
TTCCTGCTATTGATGCTCAAACAAACAATCCTTATTACACCTACCAAAGTGAAGGAACTTATACCGTTACGGAAGTGGTGGCTTCTATCAATGGTTGTTTAGATACGGTTTCAAAAAATATAAACGTTTTTGCTGTTCCAAATGCTAACTTTACACTAGCCAACGTTTGTCAGAGTGATACCGCTCATTTTGTTGATGCTTCTACTATTACTCTTGGAAACATTACTGGCTGGAATTGGGATTTCGGAGATTTAAACTATTCAACCAATCAAGACGAGAACCACCACTATGCACAAGACGGAACTTACACAGTGCAACATATTGCTACTAGCGACAATGGATGTAAAGATACCATAGAACAAGATATCATCATCTATCCGATGCCTCAAGTTGCTTTTTCTATGCAAAACGCTTGTTTGGAACAAACCATTCCTTTTACAGATAACTCAATTATCAACTCACCTGGTGTATTAAATCAATGGGCGTGGGATTTTGGAGATAATACATCGCCAGTCTCTTTGCAAAACCCATTGCATCTTTATCAAAATCCTGATACTTACACTGTTACATTAACGGTAACTTCTACCGATAATTGTACTTCTGATTTTCAACAAGATGTTACGGTTTACCCTCTCCCTTTAGTTAGCTTTACTGCTTCTGAAGTATGTGAGAATCAACCCCCAACTGTTTTTACGAATACTTCAACCATCCAATCGGGGAGCAATGTTGGGTTTAACTGGGAATTTGGGGATGATAACAACTCTACCTCTGCTATTGAAAATCCAACTTTCAATTATGGAAGACATGGTGATTTTATCGTTCAATTAGCCGTTACCTCAGATATGGGCTGTATGGATACTATCGTTGATACCATTAAAGTCAAACATAAACCTATGGCTATTTTTGTTCAAGATACAACGGGAGGATGTGCTCCTATTTGTGTAAATTTTGCTAGTCAATCTACCGACAGTATTGGTATTCAAAATTGGAATTGGTGGTTTGAAAATGGATACGGTGAAGGCTCTCATAAATACGAAGGCTATTGTTACGAAAATGCGGGTACGTATGATGTGAAATTAATCGTTGAAAATACCGTGGGTTGTTTTGATACCGTTGAAGCGTTGGGATTAATTAATACCTTCCCCTACCCGATTGCTGATTTTGAATTAACACCAGAAAACACAACCGTTGATAATGCTGAAATTACTTTTACAAACAACAGTACAGATGCTATCACGTGGATGTGGAATTTTGATGATAATACTTTAGACAGTGTTACTTATGAACCTATTCATCTGTACAGCGACACAGGGAGTTATATGATTGAACTTACGGTGTACAATGCTAATGGTTGTTCAAGTAATGTTTACCATCAAGTTATTATTACTCCGATTGAAAATCTATTTATACCCACAGCTTTTTCTCCTAATGGAGACGGAAAGAATGATATCTTATATGTAAGAGGGTATATAAACGGAATGGTTTTTAACATTTTTGACCGTTGGGGAAAGAAAGTTTTTGAAAGCACTAATCAAAGTCTTGGTTGGGACGGCTATATCAATAATAAACCAGCTATGGAAGGTGTTTATTATTGGTACTTGATAACAACTGTAGATGGGGAAAAGAAAACATTTAAAGGGGATGTAACTTTAATGAGATAAAAAGGTGTACAATAATACCTTAAATCCGCAAGTGAACTCCTATTCCAAAGCCAAACTCAGCATCATTATTGGCAATGCTTGCTTTTCGATACTCACCATAGCTATGCTACGCTTGCGTGTCTCAAAACTTTGCTAGACCAATACTAATGCCTATTTTGACTTTTCATAACGAAATCACTTGCGGATTTAAGGTAATAAAAGGTTAAACAAAAAATAATACCATTTAAACATTGAAATGGTATAAACACCGAATTATAAATTAGCTAATTCAGATTTTACAACTTTTGAAATCAGAGAACCATCGGCTTTTCCTTTTAATTTTCCTATACAAGATTCCATAACTTTCCCCATATCCGAAGCTCCGGTAGCACCAACCGAAGTTATAATCTCTTTAACTATAGCTT